>JANYEP010000197.1 GCA_025363075.1 Chitinophagaceae bacterium
GGAAAACCTGATGCTGGTGCTTATGAATTTGGTACCATTTTACCAATTACACTACTTAATTTAAAAGGTGAGAGAATTGGCTCTACTAACAAATTGGTTTGGACAACAGCAACAGAAAACAACAATCTTGGTTTTGAATTATTGCGTTCAAATAATGCAACAAACAACAACTTTACAAAGGTTGGTTTCGTTGCTTCAAAAGCAATAAATGGAAATAGTAGCAACACCCTTGTTTATACTTTTGAGGATGCAAATGCTACTGCAAACAATACTTATTACAAGTTGAAACAAATTGATAAAGATGGTAAGTTTTATTTTAGCAATATAGTTTTAGTAAAAGCTTCAAAAGCAGCAGGAATAGACATTGCAGCCATTTATCCAAATCCAACTAAAGACAATTTAAGCGTTTCAATTTCATCTTCACTATACACAAAAGCATCACTAGTAATTGCTGATATTTTTGGTAAAATTGTGATGCAGCAAAATATTAATTTAGTTACTGGAGATAATGCAACATCAATCAACGTAAATAAATTAGCTGCAGGAAACTACACCATTAAACTTAGTTGCGAAAATGGTTGTGAAAGCATTATTAAAAAGTTTGTGAAATTATAAACCCTACTGAAAAACCAAATAGTACAAGGAAAATAAATACTTTATTTTCCTTGTACTATTTTTGGATGTTACTATAAAAAACAAATAAAATATATGAAAAAAATTATCCTTTTTGTTGCAGTAATTGCTATGTATTGCACAAGCCTAAATGCTCAAACTACTATTACTACCCAAGGCAACTCAAGTTATGCAGGTGACATTTGGATTGGAGGTGATGTAACGGTAACTTTTGTTGTTCAAAACAATAATGCCCACGATATTGTTTTAACAGATATTGAAGATTTTAAATCAACAGCAGGACCAGGCTTTCCTCTTAACCCAGCCAAATTTATTTTGTGGTATTCTACTACATCTTTATCTGGTAGTCCAGGCTTGGTCTCCTCTCCTATCTGGACAAAAGTTAGTGGTGACTCTTTTGTTACAGTTAATATGGTTCCTGGTTACAACACTATACTTTCTAACCTCAATTTCACTATACCAGCAAACACTACTTATAGATTTGCATTGGAATGCACAACAGGCTTGGCTTACAGTGGCAATGGCACTCCAAGCACTTTAACAAAAGATAGTGTAAGTCTTGTTCTTGGTGGCAATACTGGGTACGCAAGTTCATTTCCAAATTCATCATACAACAATTCATCTTTTACAGGTTCAATTACATTCCATTCTTCTGTTCCTTGCACATCACCTCCTGTTGCAGGTACAACAATTTCTCCAACAAGTGATACTTGCTCTGGCTGGCCATTTCAATTGGCTATAACTGGCTATAGCAATGGATCTGGACAAACATATCAATGGCAAGATTCAACAAGTAATGGTATCTGGAATAATATAACTGGAGCAACACAAACTGCTATCACAGCAAGCCAATTGGTTAGCACTTATTATCGTTGTGCAGTTACTTGTGCAAGTGCTGTTGATTATTCAACACCATTGCAAATCACAACACCTGCAGCCGTTTCAGGGGTTTATACCATTAATGCACAACTACCAACCAATGGAACAAATTTTCACTCATTTGGCGAAGCTATCAACTATGTTTCTTGTGGTATTAATGGCCCAGTTGTATTTAATGTAGTTACAGGAAGTGGCCCTTATAATGAACAAATCAGTATTCCATTTATTGGTGGAACATCAAGTATAAATACCATTACATTTAATGGTAATGGAGAAACGTTACACTGCGATACTATAAGTTCTGCAAACAAAAACAAAGCAATCATTACTCTAAACGATGCAGACCATATTATTTTTGATAGCCTAACTATTGATGGTTCTGCTGCTACAAGTTATTGCTGGGGAATATTATTTACCAATAAAGCCGATAGCAATATCATTAGAAAATGCACTATTCTAAACGATGTTAGCTCTACTGCACTTGCCTTTTTCAATGGCATTTTATTTAATGGTTCAAGTCAAGGCACTGCAACATCTGGCAATAATGGCAACTATAATTTAATTACAGATAATATAATCAGTGGTGGTGCTTATGGAGTTTATATGTTTGGTGCAGGAACTTCAACAGAAAACGTTGGCAATAAAATTGTTCATAATACAATTAAAGATTTTTACAACTGTGGTATTTATTCTTACTACATTCCAGATGGTATAGTAGTTAGTAATAATGATATTTCAAGACCAACAAGAACAAATTCAGCATCAAGTGTAAGTGCTATTAATATTGCTCAATCAACATTTAATGCCCTTGTAGAAAAAAATAAAATACATAATTTGTTTGACAATATGAATGCTAACAATTCTACTTGTTATGCAATTAAGATTGATGCGAGTACAAGTATTGGAAAAGAAACTAAAATCATTAATAATCTTGTGTATAATATGAATGGCAGTGGTTCTTTATTTGGCATTTATAACTCAACTGCAAACAATATGCAAGCATACCATAATACCATTGTTTTTGATGAAGCAGGAAGTGTGAATGGAGCTGCTTATGGCTTAGTGCAAAGTGGTGGTGCAAGCGGTGTAAGTTTTATGAACAATGTAGTATCAATAACTCGCAATAGCACAGGCAAACACAGATGTTTAAGCTTTGCAAATACTGGAAGTGTTGCATCAAATCACAATGCACTTTATATGAATTGCCCTCAAAGTGCTGATACTGCAATTGGTCAATTTGCAAACACTGCTTTTGCAACTTTAAGTGATTGGAGAACCGTTAATAGCAATGCTTTTGATCAACAATCAGTAAGCACAAATCCATTGTTTTTAAACGCTGGTACTTTTGACTTTACACCTTCTGCACCTGCAATAAATGATATTGGACAAAACTTAAATATTGCAACAGATATTTTGGGAAATAGTAGAAGCACAACACCTGACCCTGGTGCTTACGAGTTTACGGTTGCAGGTTGTTTAAATCCTCCAACTGCAGGTACAGCAAGCGTTACAGTAACAAGTAGCATTTGTCCTAATGTTTCTTTTGGATTAGAACTTATTGGAAATAGTTATGGTGCAGGACAAACATATCAATGGCAAGCATCAACCAATAATTCTAACTGGACAAATGTTGGAGCAGCTTCAACAAATCCATTATTTGCAAATACACAACTTGGCTCTAACTACTATCGTTGTGCTGTGCAATGCAATGGAGGAACTATTGTTTACTCAACAAGTGTATTAGTAAATACACCATCTTATTTGTCTGGGGTTTATACTATCAACAATACTATAGCAACTGGTGGCACAAATTTT
>JANYEP010000224.1 GCA_025363075.1 Chitinophagaceae bacterium
GTTGATAGTTCCATCTTCATTTTTAGGAGCAGTGCCATCCATTGGCAAAGTTGTTACCCTGAACATTTCGCCAGCACCCTCAGCATCACTTGCAGTGATTATAGGTGTATGTAAGTACACAAAACCTTTGTCGTTATAAAATTTATGAATAGCATAAGCCAATGAGTGACGCAAACGAAATACAGCAGCAAATGTGTTTGTTTTAAAACGCAAATGTGCTTTTTCACGCAAGAATTCAAGGCTGTGTTTTTTAGGTTGCAAGGGATATTTTTCTGCATCACTATCGCCTAATATTTCCAATGTCTTTGCTTTCAACTCTACTGTTTGTCCTTTACCCAGACTTGCTACTAATTCTCCAGTAACTTTAACAGAAGCCCCTGTAGTTAAGCGTTTCAAGGTTTCATCGTTTAACAAACCAAGCTCCACAACTACTTGCAAATTATTATTTGTACTGCCATCATTAACAGCAATGAACTGGTTGTTTCTAAAGGTTCGCACCCAACCCATTACGATTACTTCTTGTCCTACTTGTGAGCCTGTTAGTAAGGCTTTTATTTTTGTTCTATTGTTAAACATATCTTATAAATAAGGCTGCAAATATAGGTTTGCAGTAATGACTATTAAAAAGCAAAAAGTCTTGAGAGTACTCTCAAGACTTTTTGCTTTTTTGCTTATCAATCCGTTTCAATAATTACTCTGCTTCCGCTACCACTTCTTTTACTTCTGGAATCATTCTTTTCATCATTCCTTCAATACCAGCCTTAAGCGTTACAGTGCTGCTTGGGCAACCACTGCAACTACCTTGCATCATTAAATTTACTACACCGTTTTCGTAGCTTTTAAATTGTATAGCTCCTCCATCCATTTCAACAGCTGGTTTTACATAGTTTTCCAATAACTCTTTAATTCTTTTTACCACATCATCATCATCTGCACTAACTGTATTGCTACTTTCCTGTTTCACTTTTGCAACCTCCTCTTCGTTCACTACTACACCACCATTTTCTAAATATTCTTTAAGAAATTGTTTGATAGAAGGAATTACATCTTGCCAATCTTCTGTATCAATAGTTTTCGTAAGCGTAATAAAATTGCTTGCTATAAACACACTTTTTATAAAAGGAAAGCTAAATAGTTCTTTTGCTAAAGGGCTTGGGTTTGCTGTACTTTCATCTTGAAAGTCTATGCTTTTGCCAGGATATAAAAGCTTGTTGGCAACAAACTTCATTGTCTCTGGATTAGGTGTCATTTCTGTGTAAATGCTAATGACTGGATTGCCTGTTGTTATCATAATAATAAAATTCTTTAGCAAAAATAAAAAAAGGAAACCAAGTAGATTTCCTTTTTTCTATAATCGAAATGAAAACATCTTTTTTCTAAAAGAATATACCAAGCTTTAAGGCGAGGTTATTTAGGTTTATTCTGCCATCATTTCCCCAGCTGCCGTTTTTTGTAACATCGATAAAACCATTGTTGAATATCAACCCTGCAACCAAAGTGTTGCTGCTTGAAATTGGTAATTCAACACCAGCACCTATCTGCATTCCAATGTTGATAGGCTGTGTAGCACTAAGAATGTTGTCGTTATCTTTTGAGTAATTAGCAACGCCATTGACAGTAAAATTACTTTGATAATCTGCCCTTGCCTTAGTTGGCACAGCAAGAAAACCACCAAAACAACCCCAATAATTCAATTTACCTTTATTGTTAGATTTTAATTTTAGTGCAAATGGAATTTCAACATATTGAATTCCTATGTTATAATTTGCTGTATTGTTTACAGAACTGTTATCAGCACTTAATAGCCCAACGTGCTTGCCATCCCAAGTGTTTCCAGTATAAGAAAGTTTACCACCGATTTGTGAAATCTGCAATCCTGTTGCAAGAATATAATTATCGGCAAATTCGTAGTCAATCATCAATCCATAATTGATACCTACTTTAGCACCATCACTTGATACGCCATTTTCGTTGGGATGAAGCCAACCTACATTAGGCTCTAATAAAAAACCAATACGAAAGTCTTTTGAGTGTTGTGCGAATGATGCTGATGTTATCAACAAAATAATTGTTGCTGCTACTATTTTTTTCATAAATAAAATTGTATTTGAGATGCAAATGTAAAGGTTGAGTTTTAATGTAAGAATTTACCCCATAATCCTCAACTTAGCATAGTTCAACATTATCTTTTTCTCGCCATTTTTCTCGAACATAATTGTTGCAACTGGGTTATGTGCAGAACCTTCTACCTTGGTAACATTTCCAAATCCAAACTTTTGATGTTCTACTTTTTGTCCTGCTTGTAAACTACTTGTATCGCTTGCTACAAAGTCGTTTGAAGGAATATGGTTAATGGTTGTGTTGCGATTTTGTGGCACTAAGTAAGTTGGCTTTTCTTGCTTTGCACTTGGCGGTGCTCCATATTTTTTTGCAGCCAACTCAGCATCATTATTTCCAAAGCCAAAACCACGTTGCATCCTTTCAAAAGCAGAGCCTTGGTTATTGCCAAAACCACTATTGCTTTTCATTCCTGCACCACTATAACTTTTATCAATTTGTGCTTCGGGCATTTCATCAATAAAACGGCTTGGTTCATTTTGTTGCAGTTGCCCAAATCTATAGCGTGCATTTGCATAAGTGAGCCACAACCTCTGCTTGGCACGGGTTACAGCCACATAAAACAACCTGCGTTCTTCTTCCAATTCCTCACGGGTATTAATGCTCATTGCACTTGGAAACAAAGTTTCCTCTACACCCACCACAAACACACAACCAAATTCCAATCCTTTAGCAGCGTGAATAGTCATCAGTTTCACCACATCACTATCTTCTTTATCATCATCAGTATCGGTTAATAAAGTAATTTGTTGTAGGTAACTTCCCATTGTTTTTTCCAGCACTTCGCCATCTTCATTGCTCGGACTTTCTGTCCATTCTTTTATAGAGTTCAGCAACTCCTGCACGTTCTCATACCTTGCTAAACCTTCGGTTGTTTTATCGTTGAATAGTTCCTTAACAAGGTTGGTATTTTTACCCACAACCACCGCTACATCATAAGCATTTTTATCGGTTAACAAGGTTTGAAAATACCTTATCATCATTACAAAATTCTCAATAGATTCAAGTGTTCCAGCCTTAAAGCCAAATTCCTTTGCACGTTCAATTACATTAAAAAAAGTAATGTTTAAATCATTGGCAATTACCAAGCATTTTTCAACGGTTGTTTTGCCAATACCCCGCACAGGATAATTAATAACACGCTTTAAAGCCTCTTCATCTTTAGTGTTTACAATCACCCGCAAATAAGCAATCATATCCTTGATTTCCTTACGTTGGTAAAAACTTAAACCGCCATAAATCCGATACTTAATTCCTTGTCTTCTCAAGCATTCTTCAAAGGCACGGCTTTGTGCATTGGTTCTATATAAAATAGCAAACTCATTATTGCGATAATGGTTGCGAAGTTTTTGCTCTTGAATGGTATCTGCAACAAATTTTCCTTCTTCATTATCGGTCATTGTTCGCACCAGTTTTATCTTTTCACCATCCTCTGCATTCGTCCACAACTCCTTTGGCAATTGCCCTTTATTGTTGCTAATAACTTCATTGGCAACCTTTAAAATATTAGAAGTACTTCTATAATTCTGTTCCAGTTTCACCACTTTAACATCGTCATAATCTTTGGTGAACTGCAAAATATTTTCAATCGTCGCACCCCTGAAACTATAAATACTTTGTGCATCGTCGCCCACCACACAAATGTTTTCGTGAACGGCAGCTAACAATTTTGTAATTTGATACTGCACAGCATTCGTATCCTGATACTCATCTATCAATACATACTTAAACTTATGCTGATACTTTGCTAAAGCCTCGTTGTGATACTTTAATAACTCATACATTTTGAACAATAAATCATCAAAATCCATTGCCCCGCTTTTAAAGCAACGATCTGCATAAGCCTTGTAAATCTTGGCAATGGCAGGTCTGTTTGCCCTTGCATCTTCCTGCATCAAGTATTGATCTTGTGCATATTCAGCAGCACTCACCAAGGCATTTTTTGCACTTGAAATTCTATTGCCAACAATGTTAGGTTTGTAGTGTTTATCGTCCAATTCCAATTCATTAATCACAGCTTTAATAACACTTCTGCTGTCATCGGTATCATAAATAGTGAAGTTGCTTGGATACCCCAAACGCCCAGCTTCTGCCCTTAAAATTCTTGCAAACACGCTGTGAAAAGTACCGATATAAAGGTTTCTTGCTTCGTTGTTGCCCAACATTCTTTCAATACGTTCCTTCATTTCGGCAGCAGCTTTATTGGTAAAAGTTAGTGCTAAAATGTTAAAGGAATCCACGCCATTTGCCATTAAATGGGCGATACGTGTAGTAAGTACTTTTGTTTTACCACTACCTGCACCAGCAATAATCATTAGTGGTCCTTTAATGTGGGTTACAGCTTCTTTTTGTGGTTCGTTTAGTCCAATTAAATAATCCTGCATAAGGGGTGCAAAGTAAGAGTTTGTTGGATTGTAAAAATGTGAGGTGGAGAAGTATTAACCTGATATAACAATAAATAGATGCTTTTAAAACAAGTGTAATATTTTAGTGTTTATAACCGTTGGGGGCAAGTTGTTTTCACTACCACCAACCCCTACAATGGTTGGGATGGCAGGGTTAATGGTAACAAGCAGGATGCTGCCACTTACATTTTTGTTGCAGAAGGAATAGACTATTTGGGTAACCCTGTTTTGAAAAAAGGAACTGTGGTATTGATAAGGTAGGAGGGGTTTGATGCAGAGTCCTATAAGGTTTTTGAAACCTTATAGGATTTTTTGTTAATGCTAAAGACAAATAGTAGTATTGAACTTAATATTTTAAAGACTGTTTTCACTACTTAACTAAAGGGACAGTCTTTAGTATGAAGAGCCAATATTATTTTTCTATCTTCTTCATTAGTGATTTGAAAACTTTTCTCTACTCTATCAACGTTACTAATTTCAACTTGTATATTACTAAGAATTATATTTTTAAGAACACGCATTTGAGGATTCTCAAAATTAAATTTCTCTAGTTCAGTAGAGTATTGGTTAATATCTTTAAATACTTGTCTTAGCATAAAACTAAATTTAAATATTGTATCGTGAAAACCTCTTTTGTCAACATATAAAATATTTCGAGTGAACAACTCAAATAAATCGGGATTACATAATAAATAATCACGCAAAACTACTCTTGCTTTATTATGAAATATGTAATACCTCCTTACATCAATATCATATAAGACTAAAAGAAAGATGTTAAATATATCATTAAAATTCTTTGGGTTAGTTTCAATAAATCTAATAAATAAACATAGTATGATTCTTTCGCTTTCACTTTTTGTAAATGAATATTGCTCCAAGCTTTTGTCATCAATAACTTCTTTTAATAAAGTGTAAAGTAGGCTTGCACGTTTATAATAACTTATATTATCGTCATCCAAAAACTTATTTAGAAACTCTTTGTATTTTTCTCTATTTGAATTAAAATAATTTTCATAATTAATTTTTTTATTAGCAATAATTAAATCTATGGCTCTTTGCAACCAATTAAATTGTCTTACGTTTTTTGATTCTAATTGTATATAAACATAATTTATTTTATAGAAAGACTCTTCACTTTCTGCTAGGTTTATACTTTCAAGTATCTGATATAATTCATTTTCCTTTCCATCATCAATCCATTCTTGAAACTGTTTTAATAGAGTTTCTTTATCTTTTATAATGGTAGCATTAAATATTGGTAAGGGAATTAAATCGAATAAGTGATAAGAGCAATAAATATAAAAATTATGTGTATTAATAAATTTTCTAGATGATTTATATTGTTCATCTTTTAATAGGTGTTGTTCTAAAGCATATTTAATAACTATACTACCTGCACCATATTTCTTTTCAAATTCTTCATCGTTTTGTAATCTATCTGTTAAAGTATAACTATGACCATAATTAACTTTTTTTAATAATGATTCATTTTGGATATCCCTATATATTGTTGTATTTTGATTTTTTATTAACTCAAATACCATTAAATCATACCAATCACATTCTGTTTTTAATATTTGAAAAGAAATTCTAAAAGAGTTTATGAATCTTTTTAAATCTCTCAGGTTACTGAACATTTTTTCAATTATACCTTCCAAAACATTATCATCCCCTAAGAAAATTCCATTAGTACATAGTTTATTAATAACATCTTCCAATGTTTTTTTATCATCTACTATTAAGTCATCTGTCAACAAATATTCTTTAAGTTTAAGCTTGAATATTTCTTTTTTAAATATTGGTAAAACAATTGGCAATTGAAATATCTTTTTTAAATATTCTTTTTCATTATCAATTTCTTTAGTTTGGTGTAAAACATTTATAACATAGTCTTCATCAATACTAACAACAAAAAATACATTTGAAAAATTTGCACTATTTCTTATTATTTTAAATACCTCTATTATCTCTTTTCCAGTAAGTCTATCTAAATCATCAATGAATACAATAATCCTTTTTCCTGTTCGTAATATTGAATCTTGAATATCATCAAACTTTTGCTCTATATTCTTTTCTGGGAACCAGGTATTAATTATTGAATTCAATATTCGATATTTAATCTCTTTATCTGTTTGTAAAATACTCTTTGAATAGTCTTTTATTTGTTGAAATATAGAATGATTAAAAGGGTTTAGTTGTGTTGCTAAAGTTTGAAAGAACTCTTCAACAATTCCGTTAATATTACTTACTCGCCAAGGATTAAATCTAAAAACAATATTTTCTGTTTCATTTTGAAGCAACATTTTTTCAAGCCTATACATAAAATCAGTCTTCCCTGAACCCCATTTTCCAATAATACTAATAGCAAATGATGATTTTAATGTAGTTGAAGCATTAATATTATCATTAATATATTTAGCATATCCCTCACGTGTTATCAATTCATCAGGCAAATTTTCATCAGGCGAATCTTCAATTAAAAACTTGGCAGAATTTGTTTTTTTTAATGCATCTTCATAACTCTTAAAAGAGGCAAATTGAATAAATAAAATAATCAATAAAAGGTCTAAATAGTTTACGCATTCATTATTCCAAAATTTATAAAATACATAGTTTGTTCCAGTTCGAAAAAATATCAAATAAATTATCGAAATAGTTATAAAGAATATTGTTGAGTTGATAGTTGGGATTAGTCTTTTTTTTACTCTTCTAAATAAAGTAACAGCAGCTACGAATAGTGCACTTGTAAATAGAAGATTAAATAAAATACTACTCTGAGATAGTTTTGAAGCTAAGTCTCCAATTAAATATTTATTAATCTTTATTTTAAGAATATCATTAAATCCAGCAAATAGAGAAAGTAGTATAAAGCAAAAAAATAGATTCCCTTTTGAAAAGTCTTTACTCCATTTTTTAAAAAACGAGTGCTTATCTAAATTTTTATTTTCCAAGTGTGTAGTTTCTACAAATCTAAAGCAAGGGTTCTTTGGAACTTGCTATTGATTATCCACAAAGACAAGTTTTTTATGTTTACTGTTAGTTAATAAAACTATGGCTTTCTCTTCGCCCTTTATCCCTAACCCGACTTCCCCTCCCCCTTTCTCCCTTTCCGCATAAGCAGATTTCAAATCCGCTATAACTTTTACGCTAAAAGTTTATCCTTTTTTGTTTTCCGCATAAGTGGAAATCATTTCCGCTTATGCGGATGAGCTAAAAGTTGTAGCGGAAATCATTTTAGCA
Source organism: Chitinophagaceae bacterium (assembly GCA_025363075.1). GTDB lineage: Bacteria > Bacteroidota > Bacteroidia > Chitinophagales > Chitinophagaceae > CAIVPM01. The sequence goes on from JANYEP010000224.1 coordinate 7,767, forward strand.
TATCCTTTTTCATAATCCGCATACCCTTTTTTCATTTCCGCTTATGCGGATTTCGTTTTTGCTATAGCGGATGAACAAAAAGTTTACCCTTTTTTGCTGTCTTTTATCCATTTCGCTGCATCTGCAAGAAGTTCAATTGTAAAATTTCTGTTAAAAATGTATAGAAACACCCCGGATTTACGATTGCAAAAAAATCTTTAACATTTCTCTAACATATTGTTTCAAAAAGTTTTACAAGCTTTGGGATGTCAATTTATTTTTTAATCATTTAAAACAAATTTTATGCGTAAGTACAAAGTTGTTACAGACTTCAGCGACTTAAAAGACGCTGAACTGGATGTTGAAGCTGCAAATGCTGTAAAGGGTTTATCAGGAAACCCCGATTTTACATTTGCCGGCAACGAACTAAAGGATTTTACCACCGATGCTGGTGACTACCACACGGCTATGGGGTCGTTGGCAACGGGTGGTAAACTTGCAGTTACTGCAAAAAATACTGCAAGAACTACACTTGAAAAATCGTTTGGTGCAGTAGCAGTTATTGTTAACCAGCAAGCTAATGGAGTGCTGGGCAAGCTGCAAGGCAGTGGTATTCCTCTCACAGAACAGCCAAGCTATGATGTGCAACCTGTGCCAGTAAACTTTAGGGTAGATAATGGTGCCAATGGCGTGATGAATGTTGCAGTAGATAAATCTACAGTTACCGACCACGGTACTGTATTTGCCTACACGCCTGTTGTCAATGCCCCTAGCGACATTAATTTATGGACACTAAAGCCAGCCAATGGTCATAGTGCTGTTGTTAAGGGTTTGCCAGCTGGTGCTGCTTATTTATTTAGTGCTGCCTACAAAGGCAGGGATGATGACGATTTGGTGTGGGCATCTGCCATCACTAAATATGTGAGCAATTAATAGTTGGTTGTTATTGTAATCTGGCGTTTTAAAGCCTTTAACATTGGGAATGGTGTTGAGGGCTTTTTTATTGGTGGTAGGTAGATGCAGAAACGATTGTGGCAAATTTTATTTTTGTTAAATCCTTAATAAAAACCTAAAGCCTCAACTCATCTATATTTGCAAACTTTATTAAGTACAAGCAACAATAAATTACAAACAAGTTATATGTTTCAAAATCTTCAAGAACGTTTAGAATCGGCTTTTAAAAATATTAAAGGTCAGGCACGCATTAACGACCTAAATGTTGCAAATACTATTAAAGACATTCGCAAAGCATTAATTGATGCCGATGTGAACTTTAAAATAGCTAAAGAATTTACAGATAAGGTTAAAGAAAAAGCTGTTGGTACAAAGGTGTTGAATGCTATTAATCCAAGCCAGTTAATGGTAAAGATTGTGCAAGATGAACTAACAGAATTAATGGGTGGAGAGCCTGCCGAATTTAATATTGCTGGTAGCCCAGCTGTGGTGCTTGTTGCTGGTTTACAAGGTAGTGGTAAAACAACCTTTACAGGCAAGTTGGCTACTTACTTAAAGACTCAAAAAAGCAAAAACGTTTTGGTGGTTGCTGCCGATATATACAGACCTGCGGCAATAGATCAATTAACAGTTTTAGCTGGGCAGGTTGGTGTAGATATTTACAAAGAACCAGATACTAAAGATGCTGTTCTCATTGCTCAAAATGCTATTAAATACGCCAAAGCAAATAATAAAAATGTAGTTATTATAGATACAGCTGGTCGTCTTGCTGTTGATGAAGTAATGATGCAGGAAGTAGCAGATATTAAAGCTGCTGTAAAGCCCACAGAAATACTTTTTGTTGTAGATAGTATGACAGGGCAAGATGCTGTAAACACAGCAAAAACATTTAATGACAGGCTCGATTTTACTGGTGTTGTACTAACAAAACTTGATGGTGATACAAGAGGTGGAGCTGCTCTTTCTATTCAATATACTGTAAATAAACCTATCAAGTTTATGAGCAGTGGAGAGAAGATGGATACCTTAGATGTATTCTACCCAGATAGAATGGCACAACGTATTTTGGGTATGGGTGATATTACCAGTTTGGTAGAAAAAGCTCAAATGCAATTTGATGAGGTTGAAGCAAAAAAACTGGAAAAGAAAATTAAGCAAAACAAATTTGACTTTCAAGACTTCTTGGTTCAATTAGAACAAATAAAAAAGATGGGTAACCTGAAAGACTTGATGGGTATGATTCCTGGCGTTGGCAAAGCCATTAAAGATGTAGATATAGACAACGATAGTTTTAAAGGTATTGAGGCAATGATAAAAAGTATGACACCTGCTGAACGTACCAACCCAGATTTAATTAATCCATCTCGCAAGGCTCGAATAGCAAAAGGTAGTGGCAAGAAAATAGAAGATGTAAACACTTTTATGAAACAGTTTGACCAGATGAAACAAATGATGAAAATGATGAACAATATGCCAATGAATGGTATGCCTAATTTAAGAGGAATGATGAAAAGGTAGTTCAATAATCAGTGTTTATAAACAGCAACCAAAGCAATATGAAAGTTAAAAAACAGGCGGCCTTAAGTTTTATTTTTGTTACGCTTTTAATAGATATTACTGGCTTTGGTATTATAATCCCAGTTATCCCCACATTGCTACAACAACTTACTGGTTGCACCATTAGCCAGGCTGCTGTATATGGTGGATGGTTGCAAGCAACCTATGCCATTATGCAATTGTTTTTTGCTCCTATATTAGGTAACCTTAGTGATAGATATGGTAGAAGACCCATATTGCTTTTTGCCCTCTTTGGCTTTTCATTAGATTATTTGTTTACTGCATTTGCCCCAACTATTTTTTGGTTATTCGTGGGCAGAACAATTGCAGGAATTACTGGTGCAAGTTTCTCTACTGCAAGTGCCTACATTGGTGATATTAGCACACCAGAAAAAAAGGCTCAAAACTTTGGAATGATAGGTGTTGCTTTTGGTGTAGGCTTTATAATTGGTCCTTTACTTGGTGGTATTTTGGGCAAATATGATATTCGTCTTCCATTCTTTGCAGCAGCATTTTTAGCAATGCTCAATTTTTTGTATGGCTTTGTTATTTTACCAGAATCATTACCAAAAGAAAAGCGTAGAACGTTTAGTTGGGGTCGTGCAAATCCTATTGGCACATTACTTCACTTTAAAAAATATCCTGTAATACTTGGGCTGGTTGTTTCTATCTTTTTACTACAGGTTGCATCTCACGCTGTGCAAACAACTTGGGGCTACTATTGTATTCACAAATTTGGATGGAATGCAGCAGAAATAGGTTGGTCATTAGCATTTGTAGGTTTAGTTGTAGCCATTGTTCAAGGTGGTTTAATACGCCTTATTATTCCAAAAATTGGACAAGAAAAAAGTGTATATATTGGCTTAGCTTTATACGCTATAGGCTTCTTTTTATTTGGTGCTGCTACTCAAAGTTGGATGATGTATGCATTTATGATTGTATATGGGTTAGGAGGGTTAACAATGCCAGCTTTGCAAGGCATTATGAGCAACGAAGTGCCACAAAACGAGCAAGGGGAATTGCAAGGAGGATTAACTAGTTTAATGAGTTTGGCTTTGATTGTTGGGCCATTAATTATGACCAATGTCTTTGCTTATTTTTCTTCTCAAAAATCAATTTTTTATATACCAGGGGCTGCAATGTATTTGGGTTGCATACTAACTATTGTTAGTAGTTTTTTAGCCTATAATACTTTAGTTAGAAAGAAGCGATAGATGAACCTTTATAATAATTACTTTCGCAGCAATGTACTCTTTACTCCGCCAAATTTTGTTTTGTTTTCCTCCAGAGCAAGCTCATCACATTTCAATGAAACTATTGAAAACAGGCTGTTCTATAGATTTTATAAAAAAAATAATTGCAAAACAATTTAGTTTTCACAACACATCTTTAGAAAAAAATTTATTTGGGTTGCACTTTAAAAATCCTGTTGGCTTAGGTGCTGGATTCGATAAAAATGCTTTATACCTAAACGAATTGGAAGCATTGGGCTTTGGTTTTGTAGAAATAGGAACAGTAACACCAAAATCACAAGATGGGAATCCTCAACCAAGATTGTTTCGTTTACCACAAGACAAAGCACTTATTAATAGAATGGGTTTTAATAATGATGGTGTTGATGTTGTTAAAAAAAGATTAGAAACTTGGAACAATCGAGAAACAAAAAATGAGAACCGTTTGATTGTTGGGGGAAATATTGGTAAAAATAAAGTTACTGAAAATGTAGATGCGTGGAGAGATTATAACACTTGTTTTACAGAATTATTTGATGCAGTAGATTATTTTGTAGTTAATGTTAGCAGCCCCAATACCCCTGGACTTCGTGAGTTGCAAGACAAAGAAATGCTGAGAAAAATATTATCTGAATTGCAAAATATTAATCAAGGAAAAAAAGCTTCAAAGCCTTTACTATTAAAGATTGCACCAGATTTAACTACAAGCCAATTAGATGATATTGTTGCTCTAACCACAGAAGTAAAGTTAGATGGGTTGGTAATTGCAAATACCACCATTAGTAGAGATGATTTATTAACTAATAAACCCGAAATAGAAAAAATTGGTAATGGTGGCTTGAGTGGTAAACCATTAAAAGTAATGAGTAATGAGGTGTTAAAATATATACATCAGCAAACAAAAAACAATATTCCTATCATTGCAAGCGGTGGTATTTTCAATGCTACAGATGCAAAAGAAAAGTTGAACAATGGTGCGAGTTTATTGCAAGTTTGGACAGGTTTCATTTACGAAGGGCCAAGTATTGTAAAAAAAATTTGCAAAGAGTTTGTTGAAAAAAATTAGTTGAATATTATGTCTAAAAGTAATAATGCTAAAGTAAGTACAGGAATAGATTGGCTATCTGTTTGGATTTATGCTGTGCTTGTTTCTTTGGGCATACTTTGTATTTTTATGGTGGAATATAAACCAGGAACAAATGTGTTGCAAACGTTTCTTGGTGGCAAGGCAAACTACAGCAAACAGTTAATGTTTGCAGGCATTTCACTCATTTTAGCTTTGTTTATTTTACTGGCAGATAGTAAATTGTTTACCGCATTTGCAAACCTTTTTTATGCTTTTGGTGTAGTATTAATGCTGTCCACATTTGTAATTGGCAAAGCAATTAATGGTTCTAAAAGTTGGATACCACTAGGTGGTGGTTTCAATTTACAGCCAGTAGAGCTGTGTAAAATATTTACTGCTTTAGCCCTAGCAAAATATTTATCAAGGCAAGAAACAAACTTTAACAGAACCAAATCGCAAGTAATAGCAATTGCACTTTCGCTGTTTCCATTACTTGTTTCTACTATGCAGCACGAACTTGGTTTAGGCTTGGTTTATACGTCCTTTTTTATTGTAATGTATCGCGAGGGCTTACCTCCAACATTAATGATCATAGGGGCTTCAATAGGTGTACTACTTATTGCATCAATTATTGTTGAGCCAAATATTTTGGCTATTTCATTAACTATTTTGGCACTGTTAATGATCTATTTGCTACGTAAACAAATGAAAAGAAATCGTTTTTTACTGCGATGGATAATTGGCATTTGGTTTTTCTGCGTAGCATTTCAACGTTTTGCCGTTCCATTTATTTTTAACAATGTTTTTGAGTGCTACCAAAGCACCAGAATTTATAATGCTTTTGGTGGAGATTATGATTGCAACCTAAACAAAAGAGTAGCAAAAGCTGGAGGCAAACCAAAAAAGAAGCCAGATGATTATAATGTACGTCAAAGCAAGATTGCCATTGGTTCTGGTGGTATTTTAGGAAGAGGCTTTTTAAAAGGTACTCAAACTCGAGGTAAGTATGTTCCTGAGCAACATACAGATTTTATTTTTACATCTCTTGGTGAAGCCTTTGGTTTTGTCGGTTGTTTTATTTTTCTTGGTCTTTATCTTTTCTTTTTGTTTAGAATAATAAGAATGGCAGAGCGTCAACGAAGCACTTTTAGTCGTGTTTATGCTTACTGTGTAGCCAGCATTTTATTCTTTCACATTGCTTTAAATATTCTAATGACAATTGGTTTATTTCCATCACCAGGAATTACTTTACCAATGATAAGTTATGGTGGTTCTTCGCTTGTTACATTCACTATTCTTATTTTTATTTTAATAAGATTAGATGCAGATAGGCAAATGGTTTTAAGGTAGTTTACTTCTATAAATAACTTGCCATTTCTACTTGATATTGTTTTGCAATTTCTGTAGCTTCTTCTGCAAAATTTTCTTTATCACTTGCGTAAATAATAGCCCTGCTTGCGTTTACCAACAGTCCAACGCTATTGTTTAAACCTGCATTACTAACTTCTTTCAAACTACCTCCTTGAAAGCCAACACCTGGTACTAAAAGAAAATTTTCTGGAACAATATTACGAATAGATGCTATTTGATTGGCTTGTGTTGCACCCACTACAAACATTAAATTATTGGGGTTTCCCCAATTTGCAATAGTGCTGATTACTTTTTCATACAAATAATTTTCTCCGGTTTTTAACATCTCAAAATCGTTAGCCCCCTTGTTACTAGTTAACCCAAGTACAATAGTAAATTTATTTTCATACTCTAAAAATGGTCTAATGCTATCTTCTCCCATATATGGAGCAACAGTGATAGCATCAAATGGCAATGTCTCAAAAAAAGCTTTAGCATATTGTGCAGATGTGTTACCTATATCGCCACGTTTTGCATCAGCAATTTTAAAATGTGTTGTGGGAATATGGTGCAAAGTTTCTTCCATTATTTGCCAACCCTTTACACCCATTGCTTCATAAAATGCTGTGTTTATTTTATATGCAACACAGTAGTCTTTAGTAGCATCTATAATAGTTTTATTAAACTCAAGAACCGCATTGGCATTGTGTTGTAGGTGTTTTGGTATTTTGTTCAATTCTGTATCTAATCCAACACATAGATATGATTTTTTTGAGAGAATCTGTTGCGTTAGTTGCTCTTTTATCATTACAATATTTTGTGCAAAGAAAGCGATAGATGATAAATTATAAGTTCTAAGTTTCTACGTTTTAAGTATGAATTATTAGTTCAATAGCATTATCAATATTTTTTTACTCAATATATTTTATAAGTTCCTTACATTTATACTTCTAAAACAACGATTATGCTTGACTGGCAAACAGGAAAAATTATAGACATTCAACAAGCAGCTCCCTCTACAAGACGCTTCTTTATTGAACTTCCTCAAACACCCAATTTTGAATTTGAAGCTGGGCAATTTGTAACCCTTGATTTGCCAATCCACGAGCAGAAAAATAAACGCTGGCGTAGTTATTCTATTGCTTCTGCACCCAATGGCACAAACATTTTTGAATTAGTTATTGTGTTGTTAGAAGGTGGTGCTGGCACAACTTATCTTTTTAATGAAACAACCATTGGAAGTGAACTCACTTTGCGAGGTCCAGTAGGTAAATTTACTTTGCCAGAAACTATAGATAAAGATCTTTACTTCATTTGTACAGGTACTGGAATTGCACCTTTTAGAAGTATGGTTCATCATATTAAAAATAAAAATATTACTTCAAAAAATATTTATTTAGTTTTCGGTTGCAGAACTCTTGGTGATTGTATTTATAAAGAAGAAATGCTTGCCTTACAAGAAGAAATGCCTAATTTTCATTACTTACCTTGCCTATCTCGTGAAGAAGAAATACCAAATTATGGAAGAAAAGGATATGTACACCAAGCTTATATTGATGCAATTAATTCAAATAAAATAAATGGTGAGTTGTCCCCTTCTAGCTTCTATTTATGTGGCTGGAAAAATATGATTGACGAAGCGAAACAAAATATTGTTGATTTGGGTTATGATAGGAAGTCAATACATTTGGAGTTGTATGGATAAATTAAAAGCAGGATTTAATAAATCTATTCTTAATTATTACCTTCCCATATACACCATCAATATTTGTACATCACTTGGGTTTACACCACTTATTCTTGATGCTTGACCCAATGTTCGTGGTCTTATCTTTTTGAACTTTTGCAACGCTTCTGCACTTACTGCTTGAATTTTATCGTAGTCAAACACATCTGGAATAATCATATTTTCCAATTGGCTCATTCGCTCTACAAGTTCTTGTTCTTTTTCTATATAGCGTTCGTATTTTATTTGAATTTCAGCTTGTTCAATAGCTTCGTTGCTGAAAGATGAGAATGCTTGTTGCAGTTTTGGAATAGTTTTCATCATATCCAACAAACTAACATTGGGTCTAAGAATAATTTTAGCAAGTTTTTGCTTTTCTACAATAGTTGATGAATTGATTGTTTCAAAATATGGATTAATTTCTCCTGACTCTAAACTTAAATCATTCATTATCAAATTAATAGATAAAATATTTTGTTTTTTAGCCAATACTTTATCCATTCTTTCATCACTTGCTAAACCTAATTTATTGCTTGTTTCTGTAAGTCTAAGGTCTGCATTATCTTGACGCAAAAGTGTTCTATACTCTGCCCTACTTGTAAACATTCTATAAGGTTCGTCTGTTCCTTTACTTATTAAGTCATCTATTAAAACACCAATATAGGCTTCATTCCTTTTAAGCACAAATGGTTCTTGATTATGAACTTTAAGGTGTGCATTCATTCCTGCCATTAAGCCTTGGCAAGCAGCTTCCTCATACCCAGTCGTTCCATTTATTTGCCCTGCAAAAAACAAGTTTTTGATTTGCTTTGTTTCTAAAGTGTAAGTCAATTGAGTTGGTGGAAAGTAATCGTACTCAATTGCATATCCAGGGCGAAATACTTTACAGTTTTCAAACCCCACAATAGACCTTAATGCTTTTACCTGCACATCTTCTGGCAGTGAAGTTGAAAAGCCGTTTACATAAATCTCACAGGTATTCCATCCTTCTGGCTCTACAAACAACTGGTGTCTGTCCCTTTCTGCAAATCTGTTAATCTTATCTTCAATACTTGGGCAATACCTTGGTCCACGACCCTCTATCCTTCCTGCAAACATTGGACTTCTGTCAAATCCTGTTTTTAAAATGTCGTGTACTTGCTGGCTTGTATAGGTAATGTGGCAACTTCTTTGCTGCTCAGGCTTAATCTTAGGTGTATCTAAATAAGAGAAGCCAACAATTTCATTATCTCCAGCTTGCTCTTCCATCTTGCTGTAATCAAGGCTTCTGCCATCTACCCTTGGCGGTGTGCCAGTCTTTAACCTATCACTTTCAAAACCCAATTCTACCAGTTGCTCAGTAATTCCAGTTGCTGCTTTTTCAGATATTCTACCACCACCTAAACGCTTTTCCCCAATATGAATGATGCCATTTAAAAAAGTACCACTTGTTACTACAACAGCTTTACTGTTTATTTCGTGTCCCATTCCTGTAACTACACCACAAGCAACACCATTTTTAATGATGATACTGCTCACCATATCTTGATAAAAGTCCACACTTGGCGTTTCTTCAAGCATTTCTCTCCACTTATTGGCAAACACCATTCTATCATTTTGTGTTCTTGGACTCCACATTGCTGGGCCTTTACTTCTATTTAGCATCCTAAACTGAATGGTGCTTGCATCACTAACTATACCAGAATATCCACCCAAGGCATCAATTTCCCTCACAATTTGACCCTTTGCAATACCACCCATTGCAGGATTGCAGCTCATTTGAGCAATAGTTTGCATATTCATAGTAATAAGTAGCACTTTACTACCCATATTGGCAGCAGCAGCAGCAGCTTCACAGCCTGCGTGACCAGCACCAACAACAATAACATCGTAATTTAAAAACATAAAGCAAAGATAAAGAGCAGTGAAATGATGGAGATTGTGCAAGATTGATGTTCCACGTGGAATGTTTCTCAGGGAAACGGTGATTCAATATGTTCCACGAATCACAAAAAAGTGGCTTAGTAGTTAAAGGCTGCTGATATAAAAACCCTCTTTCTCCCTCATCAACTTAATATCTGACTTTGATTTGTCTTTATAGCCACACAAATGCAAGGCTCCGTGTGCTACAACCCTTGTCAATTCTAATTCAAACAGGAGGTTTAATTGACTTGCGTTGTCTTTAACCCTATCTGTGCTGATATAAATTTCAGCTACAACTGGCTGGTCTATTTCGTGTAGAGGAAATGTTATAATGTCTGTATAATAATCGTGGTTGAGAGAGGCTTGATTGATGCCAAGTAAATACTCATCGGAGCAAAAAATGTAATCTATAGAATCGATTGCTACTTTTTCTTCTTTAAAAATAGATTGTACCATCTGCTTTAATGCAGACTTGTTAATGTCATTTAGTTTTCTATCTGCGTAGTTGAATCTTATTGCCATACTCCAAAATTCGTAACTAATAACGAGTTAATGCAAATAGCTTTATCGATATTTGTTTTAATGAAAAATTTAAGCTTGTTAAGAGTAGGTGAATCGGGCGTTATTGACTCCTTTTTAAAAGATGATATATCAATTAAGTTGATGGAAATGGGTTGTGTGCCTGGAGAGAGGGTGAAAGTAGAACAAGTTGCCCCACTGGGCGACCCAATTTCAATTTCTGTGGCTGGCTACAACTTGAGCCTTCGCTTAGACGAGGCAGAAAGTATTTTAATAAAAACTAATCAATAATAAATTCATCGATGAAAATTGGTTTGTACTTTGGCTCTTTTAACCCCATTCATAATGGTCATTTAATTATAGCCAACCATCTTGTAGAACATAGTGATGTAGAAAAAATATGGTTTGTACTTAGTCCACAAAACCCCTTGAAACCATCATCAACACTTTTGAATGAATATGACAGACTGCATCTTGTAAACTTATCCATTGAAAAAGATGCTCGCTTTAAAGTATCTGATGTAGAGTTTAAAATGCCGAAGCCATCTTACACTATTGACACACTAACCCATTTATCAGAAAAATATCCCCAGCACCAGTTTACAATTATTATGGGTAGCGATAGCTACACCAACCTGCATAACTGGAAGAACTATGAGTTGATAATAAAAAACTATTCCATCATAGTTTACAATCGCCCAGGGTTTGAGGTGAAGGAAAATAAATATGGTGCAAGCATTTTAAACGCTCCAATGCTTGATATTTCTTCAACATTTATTAGAACTGCCATTAAAGAAAACAAAAGCATTCGCTATCTGGTTCACGAAGCTGTGTATGAAGAATTGAAGAACAATAAATACTACAGGTAAAATTCTGATACTTATTTCTTACTACGAAAAAATTATACACTAATTAATACTTTTATTAGTAGTTTATATATTTTTATACTTAGTTATATCAAAATTATACATTAACTACATAAACATTTAGGTAGTTAATGTATAATTTTAACATAGTTACTTAAAAATTAAAGTAGTTAACATAAAACTTTAGCAATTTATTTAATATTTTTACATTAACTACCTAAACGTTTAAATTTTTAACGTATAATTTTGAGCAGTTAAGTAAAAAATTTATAAAATGATAAGAAAAAGCAGGCCTTCGTTTATACATATTGGTAATTTAATCAATACCATTTTAATAGAAAAAAAGGTAAGCAAAGCCGACCTTGCTCGAAAACTTGACAGAAAACCTGTTAGCATTAATGCCTACCTGAAGCAATCGACCCTGCAAACAAGAATTATTTTTGAATTGAGCAAAGCCCTCAATTATGACATTTTTGAACACCTTAGCAATGTTTTAAACGGAACAGATAATAAAAGCAGAAAACAGGAATTGGAAAGCCTTAATGAGCAAGTGAAAGATTTGCAAAAGGAAAATACCATTTATAAGGATTTATTGAAAAGGTAAATAAACCCTTATTACCTCAATAGAAAAGCAACACATTTAGTACAAACCCAACTCTGTAAATTTGCAACAAAAAATTGTCGATGGTTTATTTAACAAGAAAAGAACATTTTAATGCTGCTCATAAACTCTACAATCCAAACTGGACTAAGGAGCAAAATGAGGAAGTTTTTGGATTGTGTGCCAATGAAAACTGGCACGGTCATAACTATGATTTATACATTACCGTGAAAGGCAAACCAAGTGCAGACACGGGTTTTGTGTTTGATGCAAAAAAATTGGGAGCATTGATAAGGGAGCATATTACAGAACACCTTGACCATAAGAATCTAAATCTTGATGTGCCATTTATGAAAGACATTATGTGCAGCACCGAAAATTTGGCTGTTGTAATTTGGCAAAGACTTGAACCACATTTACCAAATTCAGTAAAATTGCATTGCGTAAAACTGTATGAAACTGAAAGAATTTTTGTGGAATATTTTGGCGAATAGACTATAAATAAAAACGAATACTTGAAAATATTACATTCAAAAATTTGCATAATTGGAGCAGGCCCAGCTGGTGCAGGGCTTTCTGTGTTTTTAGGTAAAGAAAAAATAGAACACATCATTATTGATGCTGCAAGTTTCCCCAGAGATAAGGTTTGTGGCGATGGGCTTGATTTGAAAGCCATCACAATGCTCAACCATATTGACAAATCTATTTTACAAAATGAACTGCAACCAAATGGTAAAATAAATGCTTGCTGGGGTTTTCGCCTTATTAACCCCAAAGGTAAATACACAAATTTTGTTTTTAAACCTGAAGCTGGCAATGAAACAAAACCACCTTATGGTGTGTCAAAAAGATTTTCTTTAGACAATATTTTGGTGGAAAAAATGAATGCTGATTACGCTACTTTTTTGCAGGCAACTAAAGCTATAAAGATTGAACGTATTGAAAATAAATGGAAAATTACTGCAAACCAAAACAAAGAAGAGATAGAAATTAATTGCGATTTATTGGTTGGTGCAGATGGCGACCACTCGATTGTACTAAAAACTATTGGGGAAAGAAAGATAGACCGAAACCACTATGCTGGTGGTGTAAGGCAATACTGGCAAGGTATCGAGGGCATTCACGAAAAGAATTTGATGGAGGTTTATTATCCAAAAAAATTCCCTATGAGTTATTTCTGGATATTTCCCTTGGGTGATGGATTGGCAAATGTGGGTTATGGAATGTTGAGTGCAGTAGCTGCAAAAAAGAATTACAATATCAGAGAAATATTTACAGAACTGATAAAAACCGACCCTATTTTAAAAGACAGGTTTGCCAAGGCAACTAACTTAGACAACGTGAGTGGTTGGGGTTTGCCCCTTGCATCATTACGCAGAAAGTGCAGTGGAAATGGCTGGTTGTTGGTTGGTGATGCAGCATCAATGATTTCGCCAACAACAGGAGAGGGCGTAGGTACTGGAATGCAGACTGGCTATATTGCTGCACAGTTTATTAAACGTGCTGTAGAGCAAAATAAATATGACGAAACAATTTTTACCAACTACGACAGGGAGGTTTATAGAAGAATGAATGATGATATTAAGTTATTCAATATGAGTATGTGGGTATCGCCATTAATGATGGGTTGGGTTATGAACAACCTGATTCACTTTGACTACTTTAAAAGGTTGTTTCAACGAAAAGTTGGGCAATGGCTGAATACGGCTTACAACAAAACAATTACTGTAAATTTGGATTGAGGTATTACTACAGATTACACAAATTATCACATTGTCTGCAATTAAACATACCATTTAAAAGTGAAAAAGACTTTTTTAATATTTATAGTTATATCGTTATTCAGTTGCTTCAACCAAACTGACAAGCGAGCTGTATATGAAAAAAAAATTTCAACTGCTGATAGCATTCCAAAAACTTATATTGATACAATAAAGGAATTAGAAAACTCATCGACAATTCTGAACTATGATTCTTTAGGGACGTTAATTTCAAAAGTTCGCTTTGATGTAACAACTAATAATTTGAAAGATTATAAGAATGGAAAAATACCCTGGATTAGAATTGACAGCCCTCAAATCGAAATACAAAATCTAATTGGTAAAGATGAAATTGTTGTGCCTGAGACAAGTCTTACAGTTATTATTGACTACCCATTGTCATCTAACTATAAATTTGACATAATTTCTAAAAGCGGATTTACAAGAACACAACTAATCAATGAGATTAGTAAACATTATTATCAACTTTATAACGAAGAAGAAAAGACTGCATCTATTAAAACAGTTCCACGAAAGGAGAGGAAAATATATAATAGAAACCAAACTAATGGTACGTATCGCATTTGGGGCCACGACATAGGTGACTTGGTTCTTGATGAAATCCACGTTTACAAAAATTCCTCTGGAGTAGTATTTTTAATCTTACAATGCGAATCCTGATAGATTGGTTTTATTCAAGTTTGACTTACATTTATGTTTATTGATATTATTTAAGGCTAATTATTTTGCCTATTTCATTTATTAAACCTGCCTCAAAACCCTTTGTTTGTAGGTATTTAAGCGTTTTTAATTTTTTAATAGCTGTTATTCCTTTTTGTTTTTTAAAGTAGTTGCAATATAGTTTTTCAAGGGTTTTTAAATAGTCGTCTTCATTAATTTGAGATAAACCTTTTTTAATATTAAACGGGCTTACTTGTTTTGATTTTAACTCATATAAAATCTTTATTTTACCCCATTGTTTTATTCTGAATTTTCCCCCTGCAAACAAGATTGCAAACCTTTCTTCATTCAAATAGTTTTCTTCAATTAGTGTTGCTACAAGGTTTTCAACCTCGATTGTTGACAATCCAAAATCATAGAGTTTTGTTTTCACTTCCTGATGGCATCGCTCCTGATAAGCACAATATTGCTTTATTTTTTGTAATGCTTCTTTTAAAGAGTATTGTTTTTTAAACACAACTAAAATTACTTGGTAATAGGTTTCTTGTAGATAGGTACTGTGCTGCAAGGCTCTCCAAACATTATGCTTTTTGCAACAGGGCGAAGTTTATTGGTAATTTCCACATAGGCTGTTTCGGGAATTGATAATTCGCCACAACCCTTTACCACAACACGTTTGTCAATAAAATCAGCAGCATTAACTGTTGCCAATTTTTTAATAATAATTGTTTCAATCAGCCTTTTTTCATCCCCAAAAACAATTTCTTTGGCAAGGGGTTGCAAATAAGAAGCAGCCAACATATAAGCCCACATTGGAATAATAGCATCGGCGGTGCAGGTTATATAAACATTTTTTTCTTCAAATCCACTCCAGTCTTGTGTTTGCAGAACACTGCGATAATCTTTTTCTTTAAGTATAAGACCCATAAATAAGAAATCTTTTAAATCGAAGCCTACTATACTTTCTTTAGGATAGTATTCTTCCAGATCAAAAGTTATCAACCCGCTTTCTGCAACTTTATTCACAATTTCTTCAGTCATAGTACTCAATTATCTAAGCAAATGTAATGCAGTCGGGCGTTTCAACATTTCGGTTTAAGAAAATCAATTTGCCGTTGTTCTTATGTTTCTATTATCAAAAAAATACCGCTGTCGTTCTCTAACAATTATATTTGCCAATAAATATTTCTTATGTTAAAAGTTGGTGTTTTTGGTGTTGGTCACTTGGGCAAATTTCATTTGAACAATTGGAAAGAAATAGAAGGCGTTAAGCTGGTTGGTTTCTTTGACCCTCATAATGAAACTGCTACGCAGGTTGCTAAAGATTATAAACTAAAACGCTATGTTGACGAAGAAGCATTGATAAGCGAGTGTGATATTGTTGATATAGTTGTGCCTACACAAGAACATTACCATTTATGTATGGCAGCCATAAGAAAAGGTAAACACGTTTTTGTTGAAAAGCCTATGGCACATACTCTTCAGGAAGCCAAAGACCTTGTTGCTATGGTGCAGGAGGCTGGCGTTAAGCTGCAAGTTGGGCACGTAGAAAGGTTTAATCCTGCATTTATGGCTCTACAACAAATGCAGTTAAACCCAATGTTTATTGAAGTGCATCGTCTGGCTCAATTTAACCCTCGTGGCACAGAAGTAAGTGTGATATTGGACCTGATGATTCACGATATTGACATTATTTTAAGTATGGTAAAAAGTAGTGTTAAAAATATTAGTGCAAGTGGCGTTGCAGTACTTACAGATACTCCAGATATTGCCAATGTGAGAATAGAATTTAATAATGGTTGTGTGGCTAATTTAACTAGCAGCAGAATTAGTATGAAGAAGATGAGGAAGATGAGGTTGTTTCAAAAGGACTCGTACATAGGAGTAGATTTTTTAAATAAAAAAGCTGAAATTATTAAAATAAAACAGCCAACAGATATTGATGTTTTTGCTTTTGATGTAGATACACCCGATGGTGGTAAAAAGACCATTGCTGTTGCGAATCCTACCATTGCTGAAGGCAATGCTATACTTTTAGAATTGCAAAGTTTTGTAAAAGCCATTATAAATAACACCCCTACAACAGTTAGCGAAATGGATGGATATTTAGCAATGGAAGTTGCCCATCAAATTCTGGCTAAAATTGGTAACATCACCGTTTTAAACTAATCAGATTTTAATGCAAAAACCCTTGCACATTAGCTTTTATGTGTTTGCCGATTATTTTGCATCGGCATTTTGCTGGTTAGCTTTTGGTTTATATTTTTATAAAACAGATAGTGTTAGTTCCTTAGTTTTTACATCATTTACCTACGTTCCCTTTTGTTGGTTGATCCTCTTTTTATTATTTGGCAGCTATGCGTTGCCCATACATAAAAAGTCGAGATTGAACGAATTTACCAACACACTTATTTCATCTATTATTGGCTCTTTAGTCATCTATTTTTTATTGCTATTAAAAGAAAAAATTGTTGGTGGCATTTCCCATTATACCATTTTAGTTACGCTTATTTTATTGCAAACATTTTTTGTTTTTGTGTTCAGGTTAATAATTTTACACAAGGCAAAAAATGAGTTTTTAAGTGGCAAAGTTTCTTTCAACACCATTATTATAGGAAACAATGCACAGGCACTAAAGGCATATAATGAGTTGCAAAAAAACTTTACATATCTAGGCTATAAACTGGTTGGCTTTGTAAGCAATGGCAACAATAAAAACGGACTCAATAAATATCTACCATCACTTGGTGACTTAAATGAAATTGTAAAAATTATAGATGAAAAAAATATTGCTAACGTGATTATTGCATTAGATAAATCACAGAAAAATATTACTGAAGACATCATCAATCAACTTGCTTTAAAAGATGTAGAAATAAAATTAGTACCCGATACTTTAGATATACTTTCTGGGTCTGTAAAAACATCCAATGTTTTTGGTGCAACGTTGATTGACCTAGATACAAGCCCATTGCAGCTTTGGCAGCATAATGTGAAGCGTTTAATAGATGTTTTGTTTGCAATCATTTCATCTGTGATACTATTGCCTTTATTAACTTATGTAGCTATCAGAACAAAATTATCATCATCAGGAAATATCTTTTACAGCCAAGAAAGAATTGGTTTTAAGGGTAGGCCATTTACCATTTACAAGTTTAGAAGTATGTATGTAAATGCCGAAGAAAATGGACCACAATTAAGCAGCGATAACGATGAAAGAATAACACCTTGGGGCAAAGTAATGCGTAAGTGGAGACTTGATGAGTTACCACAACTATGGAACATTATTATTGGTGATATGAGCCTTGTAGGTCCACGCCCAGAAAGAAAATTTTATATTGATAAAATTGCAGCAACTACACCATTCTATAACTATTTGTTTAAGGTAAAACCTGGATTAACAAGCTGGGGAATGGTACAGTTTGGCTATGCAGAAACAGTAGAGCAAATGATTGAGAGAATGCAATACGATTTAGTATATATAGAAAACACTTCCATTCTTTTAGACTTTAAAATAATGCTCCACTCTGTAAGGATTATTGTTTTGGGAAAGGGTAAATAATTTTAGACCAAAAAAACAAAAAAGGCTTCAATTGCTTGAAACCTTCTATCGTTTTTGCTCCCCCTTCCCGACTTGAACGGGAGACCCTCTGATTAACAGTCAGATGCTCTAACCAACTGAGCTAAGGAGGAGTGTTTATTTCCCTTTGGGGTTGCAAAAATAGGGTTGTGATTTAAGTGAGCAAATTTTTTTTATAAAAACCACTTTTTTTCTGCAAAGCCAACAAAAACACCTTCGCCTCTAATTTCAATAAAATATGTTTTCAAATAATCTTCGCCTGTAACATTTCTACCTGTTTTTAAATTAAATTTATATCGATGCAAAGGACAAACAGCATTTCCTAAACTATCAATAAAACCTTCTGCCATAACACCTCCAGCGTGCAGGCATTTATAATCAAATGCAAAAAGCTCGTCTTTAAATTTAGCAATCGTTACTTTCTTTCCATCAACTACTACAACAGTCATATTATTTGAATGCCATTGAATTTCATTAACAGACAATGCAATTTGAAACCAATTTATTTTCCCGCTATACATACTTATTAATAAAGCATTGTTTTGTATGGATATCTGATGCCATAAATCTCTCTCACTTTATTTAAAATAAAATTTCTAAGTTCTTCTAAGTTAGTTTTCTCCAATGCAGAAATAAACACACAGTTTCCTTCCGTGATATTGTTCCATTTTTCGTGTAGTTCGTTTAAAATATCTTGTTTCGTTTCATCACTTAACCAATCATCAAAATTTTTTTGTTCGTATAAATCCATTTTGTTGAAGATGGTAAGAATGGGTTTATCAAAGGCTTTCAGCTCCTGCAAGGTTTTGTTTACAGTACCAATTTGGTCTTCGTGTTGATGATGAGAAATATCTACAACGTGCAGCAAAATATCGGCTTCTCTCACCTCATCTAATGTACTTTTAAAACTCTCGATTAAATGGTGTGGAAGCTTGCGAATGAAGCCAACAGTATCACTTAATAAAAAAGGGGTATTTTCAAAAACAACCTTACGAGTAGTGGTATCAAGTGTTGCAAATAATTTATTCTCTGCAAACACTTCGCTTTTGCTAAGCGTATTCATCAATGTGCTTTTACCAACATTGGTATAGCCGACCAAAGACACTCTTATAAATTCCCCACGCTCTTTTCTTTGTGTAAACGACTGCTTGTCTATTTCGCCCAAACGCTTTCGTAGCAAGGCTATTTTGTCTTTTACAATACGCCTGTCTGTTTCGATTTCTGTTTCACCAGGACCTCTTGTACCAATGCCACCACCTTGTCTTTCCAAGTGTTTCCACATACCTTTTAAGCGTGGTAGCAGGTATTGATATTGTGCCAACTCTACTTGTACTTTTGCTTGTGCAGTTCTTGCTCGCCTTGCAAAAATGTCTAAGATTAAATCGCTTCTGTCAAGTATAGTTGTTTTGGCAACTTCAGAAATATTCAATAACTGAGAACCAGTTAATTCATCATCGAAAATTACTAAATCAATTTTTTTTGCTGCACAGTAGTCCCTTATTTCTTCAAGTTTTCCCTTGCCCACAAAGGTTTTGCTATCTGGGTGCTGTACGTTCTGTGTAAATGTTTTTACAGTAATTGCCCCTGCGGTTTCTGCTAAAAAAGAGAGTTCATCCAAGTATTCTCTCACCTGATCCATTGTTTGTTCTTGTCTAATAACACCAACAAGAATCGCCCTTTCTTCGCTTTTAATTTTTTTTGTTTGTTCTATCAAGTAGTAAAAATTTGAAACAAAAGTATGTTGTAAAGTAGATTTATATTTTTTATCTTAGCTTGATTAAAACAATACAATTTGTTGTGGTAAAATATTAAAGCTTTTGCGATGGTACTCACACAAACCAAATTCTTCAATCGCTTTTCTGTGTGCTAAAGTGCCGTATCCTTTGTTCTTATTCCAGCCATAAACAGGGAATTTTTTGTGCAATTTTTGCATATACTCGTCTCTATGTGTTTTGGCTAAAATACTTGCTGCTGCTATGTTTGAAAACTTCGCATCACCTTTAATAATGCAATGATGTGGTGTGTTTTTATATGGTACAAATCTATTTCCATCAATCAATAGCAATTCTGGTTTTACATTGATTTTATCAACAGCTTTGTGCATTGCTTTAAAAGATGCTTTTAAAATATTTATCTTGTCTATCTCCATATTATCAACCATTGCAACAGCATAGCATATTGCATTTTTTTCAATAAAAAACCTCAATTCATTTCTATCTTTTTCCTTTACTTGTTTACTATCATTCAACAATGGATGATAAAAATCTTTGGGCAAAATAACTGCTGCTGCAAACACAGGACCAGCATAGCATCCACGACCTGCTTCATCGCAACCAGCTTCTAATAATTTGGCTTGAAAAAATGACTGTAACACATTGCAATATTATGAAACGAAATCTTATTTCTTTTTTGTAAATCATAGACGTATTCTTATTCTACATTTGCAATTATTATAAAAAATTATGCAAGAAGAACGTTCAAATAAGATAATTGCAAATTGGATTTTTGTTGGTGTAGCAATGTTGCTTATACAAGTTTTATTGGGAGGAATAACTAGATTAAGTGGCTCTGGTTTATCCATTACAGAATGGAAACC
>JANYEP010000073.1 GCA_025363075.1 Chitinophagaceae bacterium
ACCAGAAACATTTGCCCAACTTGTTCCATTTTGCGATGTTTGCCATTGATATTTTTGTCCATAAACAGCAGTATTTGCAGCAGTTGTTAATGTAAATGGGATATCTCTACAAGCATTGTTTGCTGTTGAAATGGTTGCACCAACAACAGGCGGACTTGTGCAAGCAATTGTTGATTCAAAAGTAATTGAACCAGTAAACCAGGCCAAGTTTGTAAGCATAGAAGGAAAGTTTCCAATAATACCAACATCCTGCCCTGCTATTTTAGAATCACCAACCATTAGATTTACGCCATTGGTAGATAAGATGCTAGGTGATACATAAGTTGGCGTACTCCAAGGTACACTTAAAGAAGGATAGCCTCCACTAAAAGCAATACCAGTAAGGGATTGCAATGCAAAACGATAGGTTGTGTTTGCAGGAATAGTAAGATTTAATGAAGAAAATAAATTGTTGTAGCCAATAGTTAATGATGTATTTGTTGTAGAATCAACGATTGACCAATTGGTTGTTGAGATAGTTGTAGTATCTGATAAAGACGAAGCCGAATACCACAAGTAAAATTTTGCAGGGTTTGATGGGACGCTGGGTGTAATAGGTGATTGAATTGCTTCCAAGCCTTTTAAAACAATTGCATAACTATTGGTATTTTGTACTGCAAAACTAATAGCAGTGTTGCCAGTTACATAATTTGTACCATCATAACCACTACTACTTAAACCAGCAGTTGTGATAGTAGTTTGGGCATTTGCATTGATGCAAGATAGAATAACGGCAAGCAATAAAAGAACGTTTTTTTTCATTTTTAATATTTTATAATTATTAATTTAATAGTTTGAAATAATAAGGTAACTAAGCAATTGAAATAAATTTATCGTTTAGTCATCATTGCTACAATTTTACAAATTTTCTCATCACGCTTTCGCAACCATTTTCGCAAACAAGTTTTATTGTATAAGTGCCAGCAGCCAATTTATTAAGGCTTATTATTTCTATGTTGCTTCCTGCAACTAAATCAACATTTTGATGCATAACTATTTTGCCATATATGTCTGCAATAACAATAGAAGCCCTGTTATTTGTGGGTGATGCAATTGTAATGTTAAATTTGTCTGCAACTGGGTTTGGATAAACCGATAAAATCTCAATTGTTGCTGCCTTCAATGGTTTTATTAATATGGTATTACTAAAAGAGAATTTGCCATTTTTATCAACTTGTTTCAATTTGTAATAAGTATTGTTTAAAGAAGCATTTTCATCATCAAAAGAATATGCAAGGATGTTACTACTATTACCATTTGCTACTTTTGAAGCAACAAAACCAATTTTAGCAAAATCACCATTGATAGTACTATTTGAACGAAGTAATTCAAAACCT
Source organism: Chitinophagaceae bacterium (assembly GCA_025363075.1). Lineage (GTDB taxonomy): Bacteria > Bacteroidota > Bacteroidia > Chitinophagales > Chitinophagaceae > CAIVPM01. Next base: position 1,377 of record JANYEP010000073.1, read on the forward strand.
AAATTGTTAGTTTCTGTCGCTGTTGTCCAAGCTAATTTATTAACTGTGCCTTTTCTTTCACCTTGCAGATTTAGTGAAGTGATAGGTAAAGGATTATTCGTTACTGAAATATTGTCAATTCCAATATCACTTACACCAAAGTCGGGCGAAACTTTAAATCGAATAACAGTTGTTGTTGTATTTGAATTAAAACTAATTGTTTCATTTGTCCAACCTGCACTTAAAGCGTATTTGGCTATCTTAGTAAAGGTTAAACCAGCATCTGTTGAAAGATATATTCTCAAAGAATCGTTGCCATTAAGATTGATGTAATCGAAACTTAGGTTTTTAAGAGAAGTAGTAGCCGAGCAATCTAAAAATAAATCTAAATTACCCTCAGGAAATCCTTGTGCTTGTGAAGTATGAAATCTGGCAGAATGGTTGCCATCAGTGGCTGTAGGCGTGTAAGCACTAAAAGAATTTGTTGTCCAGTTTGCACTTGCACCATCATCATCTCTTCGCCAGCTTTGATTGGATGTTTTAGGGTTATTTCTCCAACTATTGTTTGGAATACTTCTGCTATTTGTGTTGCCACAACCATCGTCCCAAGTTGTTTCAAAGCTTTCTGTAAATGGAATTGCAGCATAAGTAGGTGCATTCAAATCAACAAAAACTGGGATGGAATAATCCGACAAATTAGAATTAGCACAAGTAATTTGTCGGCGATAATATTTTGCTACAACTTGCGATGTAGTGTCGTTTAAAACAGTTTGCAAATTCTTATTTGTCCACAAGCCACCAACTGCCGAATCCTGCCATTGATAGGTTAGTCCAATTAAATTTTCTGAGGCATTAGTTGTTGATAAAAAGATAGAATCGTAATGACAAACTATTGATAATTTAGATTCAGTAACGCCTCCAACTGGTGTTCCTGAACAAGGTGTGCCAGGAATAATTTTTAAAACATAATCTTCTGTTTCACCTGAAGTCCAGGCTCGGCAAGCTTCGGTGGTTAAAAAAGCAGAATTACTTCTAACTCGCATACCAATAAAACCTAAAACGTTTGTAGGTGGTGTAATAATAATGCTTGCAGATGTTGATGAAATTGGTGGAGGAAGATATCCTTTAACAGGCACATACTCCGATGCTTCGTAAATGCCATTTGCATTCCAATCAATCCACACACCAACTGCCCTTGGATAAATATTTGTTGAAATAGTTAAAGTGTAAGCAACTGCTTGTGCAAGATTTGGTGCAAGTGCTGTGTCATCATTAATGGAATAAGCATAAGGCGAAACGTTGAAACCCACATTGGCATTAGAATACAGCACACCATTATCAGTTATTGCAACATTATCAATGCTTGGATTTGATGGAGGAGGGTTGGTAGAATATTGCAATGTATTTCCATTTAAAGGGCTACAAAAACAATCGTATAAAGGGTTCATTGTAACACATACTACACTTGAATAACTACTATTGGTACCACAAATTATTTTTCTTCTGTAAGCTGTGTTGGTAGTAATTCCATAAATGTATAATGCTTTATCTGTTGCACCAATAATGTCGCTAAAAGTGTTACCACAATTGTTAGATGATTGCCATTGATA
>JANYEP010000125.1 GCA_025363075.1 Chitinophagaceae bacterium
TGCGGTTGAACCCGGTTGCGTGGCATAAGTAAAACCTAAATCGCTGGTGGTTATCCAGTTGGATAGTTTATTTTGATCCTGCACGGGCATGGTCAGCTGATCCCAGTTGTGAATGGGCGGCAGCGGATATACCGCAGATGCCAGCACATCGCCGGTTGAGGGCAGCATTACAACGACGGATACGCGGTTGTCAAACAGCGAAGTATCGGTGGCGATAGATTTTTGAATTTCGGTTTGCATTGCAACTTTATATGAGTTAGCATCAATTCACTTAAATGGTGGCGGAGAATATTTATTAGTTCCTCGTTATGGCAATTGGAGTGCAGTTAGTCCAGACCCTGAAAAATATGGTTCGCCAAATGCAACAGCTGCTGTTGTTCCAGAGGGTGACGATTTTCAAAAAGGAGGCAATAATTTAAAAGCTCCTGCTGCAAGTGGCAACTATAAAATTCAAGTAAATTTTCAAACAGGAAAGTTTATTGTGACCAAGCTATAATTCTATAACAAATAAAAAAATTTATATGAAATACTTATCAAAAATAATTTTATCAGCTCTACTAATAAGTATGTTAGTGGTAGCATGTAAAAAAGAAGGTGCTTTGCCATACTACAGTTCTGGGAATGCACCAGTATTAACTGCTTCAAAGTCGGCAGTAGCAGCAACTCCAGCAGATTCGGACAATGTTGTTGTAACTTTATTATGGACAAATCCAGTTTATGCCAATGATGCTACAACCACAAAATATGTAATTGAAGTAGACTCTACAGGTAGAAACTTTGCCAAGTCAGTTAGTATGACTTTAACAGGAACAAGAACAAAAGCCCTAACAGGAAGAGAATTAAATGGTATCTTACTAGGCTTTGGATTTAACTTTAATGTTTCTTATGGTATTGATATTAGAGTAACATCATCTTATGCTAATAATAACGATTTAAAAGTTTCTAATACGGTTAAGATTGATGCAACTCCATATAAAGTGCCACCAAAAGTTGTTTTGCCAACCACTGGAAGATTGTTTATTATTGGTGCTGCTACCGACCATGGTTGGAATAATGATGCAGGATTGGCACCAACTCAAGAGTTTGCACAATTAGATGAAACCACATTTACTGGTGTTTTCTATTTAACAAGTGGTCAAGAATATTTAATATTACCAGTAAATAATGGAGATTGGAGTCATAAATACGCAATTGCTAATAAATTTTTAGCAGGTGCGAGCGATGCAGGAAAATTTGATTATGACATATCAGATAATTTCCCTGCACCTTCGACAACTGGTTGGTATAAAGTAACAATTGATTTTCAACGCGGAGTATATGCAGTTGCTCCTTTTACTGGTTCACAATTGCCAACAGATTTATTTATGGTTGGTGATGCAACTCCTGCATCTTGGAGCAATCCAACAACAGGATCAACGGTTCAAGCATTAACAAGAATGAACTCTTGTGTTTGGGAAATGCCTTCAATTGCTATTACTGGTGGTAAAGAATTTTTAGTATTACCAGTTGCAGGTGCTTGGTCTAATAAATATTCTGTTGCTAACAAATCACTTCCAGGATTATCAGGTGGTGGAGATTTTGGATATAATTTCAATGATAATTTTCCAGGTCCAACAGTTAGTGGAAACTATAAATTTCAATTTAATTTTGCTACTGCTAAGTTTAAACCAACTAAGCTTTAACGAATAGTTTTTCTTAAAAGCCCCACAAATTTGTGGGGCTTTTTTATTCCGCTACTTTTACAACCAATAATTTTATACTATGCTTTACTCAATGACTGGCTACGGACGTGCTGAACAAACAATTGGAGATAGAATATTTCTAATAGAAATAAAATCGTTGAATGGAAAACAATTCGACTTAAGAATGATGACTCCTATCATTTTAAAACCTTATGAAATTGAAATTAGAAACATCATAAACGAGGGATTAGAACGTGGTAGTGTTGAATGTTTTTTTAATATAAAATATAATGGTGCTACAAAGCCCGTAACTGTAAACACAGAGCTTTTAAAAGCATATTACAATAGTGTTAAGGAAGTTGCAACAGAGTTGAATGCAGATGATAATAATTTGCTTTCTGCAATTTTGCGTTTGCCAGATGTTGTTACCAATTCAACAGATAATTTAAATGAAGAAGAGTGGAAACAATTTGAAGCATTATTAAAATCGGCAATTGAAAATTTAAACAGCCATAGAAAAAATGAAGGTGCAGCGTTGGAGATTGAATTGCTTAAAAGAGTTGAAAACATTGAGCTTCACGAAGAAGCTATTAAGGAGTTTGAACCATTACGCAGAGAAAAAATTAAAGAAGGGTTGGTAAAATTACTTACTGAAAATGTTGGAAAAGAAAACTATGATGCTAACAGATTGGAGCAAGAATTAATTTATTATATTGAAAAAATTGACATCACAGAAGAACAGGTTCGTTTAAAAAACCACATTAGTTATTTTAAAGATATTTTGAAAGGCAAAGAAAAGAGTAAAGGGAAAAAACTTTCCTTTATGATGCAAGAATTTGGCAGGGAAATAAACACTACAGGTTCAAAAGCCAATAATGCAGACATTCAAAAAATAGTCGTGTTGATGAAAGATGAATTAGAAAAAATGAAAGAACAAGTGTTGAATATTTTATAAAATATTCAACACTTTATATTCTTACTCCTGTGGTAGAGCAAACCATTTTCTATAAAATTTATGAATAAGTGTTGGCAAAAGAATAAGCAATAAAACAATTCCAAACATTTCGCCATAAACCAATGGCAGCGTGTATTTGTCATAAAGTGGATGTTTCACATAATTACTCATTCTTTCTAACTCGTAATATTTATCCCAAATAATTTTGTTGTATAAACCTACAATTGTTATTGGTAAAAATGGGATATTCAACACGAATAAATTAACACAAATTCCTGTAAAAATACTTCGTGTTTTAGAAGTAAATGCTGTAAAACTAACACCAAAAAATATGAGTGTGTAAGTAATTAACCACGTCATCGAAGCCTTTTCGCTACCATTTGAAAATGCAATCAGTAGCCCTGTTAAAATTGATAAAATAACTGCTGTTAACAATGATAAAAAAAATGTTTTTGTGGTGGAGTGTCTAAATGCGAATACAAGTAAACTAAAGCATAATGATATATAAAATAGCACCCTAAATTGCCACTCTACATCGTTACCACAAAAGCGATATTTTCTTTCAACAATGTTTCTCAAACTTGACTCCACAATATCAATTTGATAGCGTTTTTTAACTCTAAACTCGTAGGTAGTATCTTGCGAATTTGAATATGTGTCATACTCATATCTGCTATACCTATCCTTTTCTTTGTAATAATATTTTTGCATCAAAGCATCAATTTCTTCTCTTGCTTTCTTGGGATCTGGTCGTTTAAAATCTTTAACAACAGTTCTATAAATCCCAATTTTATCGAGTAGTTTTAACTTGGTGTAATCATCGGCATTTAATACAGCCAGTTTTATATAATTGGGACAAGAATACATTTCGTATTCGGCTTTACCAAGCCTTATAATTGTGTCGCCTTTTTTAATGTTTTCATTAAATTGTGAGGAGTCAATTCGTGATATACTAAATCCACCTTTGCGATTGGCTTCAGTAAGTTCAATTATTTGTTTATCCTTGTCACTCATACCATATTCTTCTTCACGAACAATGAATGTATCCATTCTCCATTGATGGTCAACAGAATCATATTCAAGCTGTGTAACAAGCTTATTGAAATTGTTAATGTCTTTAACAATTTCTTCATCTTTATATTTTGCATTGGCTCTAATGGTTTCAACAATTGCTGGAATGTATGTAAAGAAAACAATCATTGCTACACTTGCAAAATACAACCCAAAAACCTTTAGCCTATTAAGCCCAGTAATATTACCAAAACGTTTGAAAACATTGAAACGTAGCAAATAAATTAACCAAAAAACAAGTGCCAATATTGAAATAATAGACACAAAAAATATCCAGTAAATAACACCAGAATTACTTCTTGCATCATTAGGATAAACAAAGCAAATTCCTGCTAAAAGCAAGCAAAATAGCGAGCCATAATACCAAACCCAATGTGTTCTTGCACTCCAGGTTTCAGGGTTTTTAAGCAATAAATTATGATCAAACTTTTTTAGAAAGTTGGGAGCTAATGGGCGATTCCAATTCATATTAAAAATATCTTTTTGTAGAGTTAGTAATGTCTCTAAAATAACTTAGAGAAATATTGTTTGCTACCAATTTTGAAATAATATCATTGGCAGACAAGTTTGCAGATGTTACTGTATAATTCCCTCCATTAAATTGAATTTGTACTTCATTTTCGCCCAGTACTTTTATCAATTCTTCCCTAGTTGCAGTAGTTTCAATTTCTATAGCAAAAGTCTTAGCAACATTGGTTTCTTCACCTGTTTTAAATAAGCAGTTTCCTTGCTTTATAAAGAGAACGGTATCTGCAACTTTTTCCACCTCGTGCAGTTGTTGAGAACTTAAAATAATTCCCATTGGATGATAGGCAGATTTAGCAATATACCTAAGGTCTGTAAGAATGGTTTGTTGTGCATTAATGTCAAGGTTGGCAAGTGGTTCATCAAGAATCAAGAGGCTTGGTTTCTGCAATAAAATTCTTGCGATTTCAAAACGGGTTCTGTAACCACTGCTTATTTGATTCCAGTTAAGGTGTGCGTAATCACTAAGGTTTAGGCGTTCCAGCATATAGTCAACCATCAATTCATTTTGGCTGCCAGTAATGCCACTTAACGATGCAGAAAAATGCAAATTATCTTTTAGCAATCCATACCATTTTGGAATACGTTGAGGAATAAAAGCTATGCTATGTTTAATAGTATAATAATCTGGATTGGATAATAGTGCATAATTAATATTACCACTATCAATTGAAAGCTGACCAGCCAAACAACGCAAAAAAGTTGTTTTGCCATTGCCATTTTCTCCCACAATTCCTATTACGTTTGTTGTTTGAATAGCAGTGCTGATAGGCTTTAAACTAAAGTTGCCTTTGTTGTATGTTTTGCTGATAGCATTTACTTTTATCAAGGTTTTTGGTACTGAGGTATTGCTATTTCCATACACAGCCAATGCAGATAACAATTTGTTTGCATCGTTATGAAAGTCAACGCCAACAGCAGTTTCATTGTTTTTCTTTTGATGTTGGTGATAAGTTTTACTCCAAGCAATTGCTTGCTGCAATAGCTCTGAATTATCAACATCCAAACAGATATCTAACATTCTTCTTACTGCCAAAGAGTAATCTTCGTGAGCAATAAAAGATTTAATTTCCTGAATTCTATTTTGCATAAAATAATTAAAGGTTTAAAAATAATGGAAATAAAAATGGCTTGTGTGAGCAAGCCATTTTTAACTAATAATATTATTTCTTTAGCTTAATAAGCCCTCGCAAACAAAACCCTTTCCTTGCTTGGGTTTCCAGTTAAAATACATTTACCATTTTCCTGCAAATTATTTAAGGGAATACAACGAATGGTTGCTTTGGTAAGCTCTTTAATTTTTTCCTCAGTTTCTGGTGTGCCATCCCAATGTGCAGATACAAAACCAGTTTTATTATCCAATATATCTACAAAATCATCCCAATTATTCGCTTCAGTAATATGCTCATCACGATATTGTTTTGCCCTGTTGAACATATGCAATTGAATTTCTTCCAGCAATTCTTTTACATAAAAACTAATACCGTTTAAATCAACGCTACTTTTTGTTTTGGTATCTCTACGAGCTACTTCTATAACATTATTTCCTAAATCTCTTACACCAATTGCCAAACGAATTGGCACGCCTTGCAATTCATATTGTGCAAATTTCCATCCTGGTCTTGCAGCATCGCTATTATCAAACTTCACTCTTATACCTAAATCTTTTAACTGATGTAGTATTTCATTTACCTTATTTGTTATCAATCCAAGTTCTTCATCATTTTTAAAAATTGGTACAATCACCACTTGTAAAGGAGCAATTTTTGGAGGCAAAATCAATCCATCATCATCGCTATGAGCCATTACCAAACCACCAATTAAACGAGTGCTAACACCCCAACTTGTAGCCCAAACATATTCAAGTTTATTTTCTTTATCGCTAAATTTTACATCAAATGCTTTGGCAAAATTTTGCCCCAAGAAATGAGATGTACCAGCTTGTAATGCTTTGCCATCCTGCATTAGAGCTTCAATGCAATAAGTATCTTCAGCACCAGCAAAACGCTCATTGGCAGTTTTTACACCTTTAATCACTGGCATTGCCATCCAGTTTTCGGCAAAGTCTGCATATACTTCCAACATTTTTTTTGTTTCAATAATGGCTTCTTCTTTTGTGGCGTGTGCAGTGTGTCCTTCTTGCCACAAAAACTCGGCTGTACGCAAAAACAAACGTGTTCTCATTTCCCAACGCACCACATTTGCCCATTGATTAATTAGCAAAGGCAAATCTCTGTAAGATTGAATCCAACCTTTATAAGTATTCCAAATAATAGCTTCACTTGTTGGACGAACAATTAATTCTTCTTCCAATTTTGCCTCAGGATCAACCATTAATTTGCCTGGTTTGCTTGGGTCATTTTTTAAACGATAGTGTGTTACAATAGCACACTCCTTTGCAAAGCCCTCAGCATTTTTTTCTTCGGCTTCAAACATACTTTTAGGAACAAATAGAGGAAAATAGGCGTTACTGTGTCCCGTTTCTTTAAACATTCTATCGAGTTCTGCTTGCATTTTTTCCCAGATTGCATAACCGTAAGGTTTTATAACCATACAGCCTCTAACGCCAGAGTTTTCTGCCAAATCGGCTTTGACTACCAATTCATTATACCACTTGGAATAATCCTCTTCTCGTTTTGTTAAGTTCTTGCTCATAATGAATAGTTTGGCATAAAAATTGTTTAACTAAATTTAACTAAATAGTTCG
>JANYEP010000133.1 GCA_025363075.1 Chitinophagaceae bacterium
ACTACGTGGATCACGAGTTAAATGACCTGCTGCTTTTAAAGTTGGACGGAAGTCTGGGTTTACTTCTATCAACACGCGAGCAATTGCAAGTTTAGCTGCTTCTGCCTGACCCTTTAAACCACCACCTTGTGCGTTAATAACAATATCGTATTTACCCACAACATCAGCAGCTTTTAAAGGAGCTTCTACTTGATTTTGTAAATAAAATAATGTGAAATATTGTTTATAATCTTTATCGTTAACCGTTATTTTACCTTCTCCCTTGCTAATGGAAACACGAGTGATGGCTTCTTTTCTACGACCAACGGCATTTTTTTGCTTCTCCATTAATATTAATTTGAATGATTTTTAAATGTTGATTAGAATTTTAGCTCTTTAGGTTGTTGAGCAGAATGTGGATGACTTGCACCTTGATATACAAATAATTTTTTGTACATAGCTCTACCTAAACGATTTTTAGGCAACATTCCTTTTACAGCTCTTTCAACTAAAACCTCTGGGCGACGACGTTGCAAATCTTTTGCAGCTTCTTCTTTTCTACCTCCTGGGTATCCACTAAAAGTGTCATAAACTTTATCTTTCATTTTGTTACCAGTAAGAACAACTTTCTCACAGTTTATAACAATAATAAAATCTCCACAATCTACGTGTGGTGTGTAATAAGCCTTGTTTTTGCCTCGTAGGATGGCAGCAATTCTGCTACACATACGTCCTACGGTTTGATTAGCACCGTCAACAACATACCAATTATGTTGCACAGTAGCCGAGTTGGCGTGTTTGGTTGTGAAATGTAATTTACTCATCTGTTTGTGTTTAGTATATAGTTTAAGTATTTAGACTGAAAACCAATACCTGTTAAAAAATTTAAAATGATAATGCTATCCCACTATCAAGTCCCAATTTTATTTTGGGAGTGCAAAAGTGTGGGTTGTATTGTTTATTTACCAAATAAAAAGGCTATTATTTTTTATGACACATTTGTAACGAACTGATTTTAAGTAAATATTTTGACTAAAAATATTATTACATTGCAATTTTTAATCTTTAAAACCAGTAATTTATTATAACATCTGTCAATTAAATCTGTAAACAAGATAATAAGACCTTATAATCTTAATCTTCAAATTATTAAAAATATTTCCCCACTATTTCAAATATTCTTGTATTTTCAACAACGATTGTCTGCCATCATTATTTTTCAATTTTGATAGTAGCTTATGAATGCCTCAAACAGTTTTGGTTTATATGATGCATCGTTTGAACACGATAGCTGTGGTATTGGCTTTGTTGCCAATATCAAAGGCATTAAATCTCATCAACATATTTCTGATGCTCTTACTATACTCGAAAATATGGAGCATCGTGGTGCTTGTGGCTGTGAAGTCAATACTGGAGATGGTGCTGGTATTATGCTACAAATGCCTCACGAATTTTTCTTTGATGAATGTTTGCAATTAAATGTTTCGCTTCCTGCTTTTGGTAAATATGGCGTTGGAGTTTTATTTTTTCCAAAAGATATCAGATTAAAAGAAGAATGTAGAGAAATATTTTCTCGTTGTGCCGAGAAATTGGGATTAGAAATTTTAGTGTATCGCAAAGTGCCTGTAAATACTGTAAACATTGGTGCTTCAGCCTTATCTGTTGAACCAGAAATAGAACAGGTGATTATTATTTGCCCCGATAATATTAATGACGAAGATGCTTTTGAAAGAAAATTATTTGTGCTTCGCAACTATGCAAGTCATACCATTAATAACACAGTTCAAAAAAATCATATAGGATTTTATATTGCTTCACTCTCTTACAAAACCATTGTTTATAAAGGTCAATTAACATCACATCAGGTTCGTGAATATTTTACTGATTTAAGCAATAAAAGAATGGTGAGTGCTTTTGGTTTGGTTCACTCACGTTTTGCAACAAACACTTTCCCTTCTTGGAAACTCGCACAACCATTTCGTTACATCGCTCATAATGGCGAAATCAATACGCTTCAAGGAAATTTGAATTGGTTAAAAACGAGTGAAAAAAGTTTCACATCTCCATACTTTTCTAAAGAAGAAATGGAAATGTTATTGCCTATTATTACACAAGGTCAAAGTGATAGTGCTTGTTTGGATAATATGATTGAGTTACTTACACTGTGTGGGCGTTCATTACCACAAGTAATGATGATGTTGATTCCAGAAGCTTGGGATGGTGATGATAAAATGGATACAACAAAAAAAGCATTTTACGAATTTCACGCAGCATTTCAAGAACCTTGGGATGGTCCAGCTTCCATTTCTTTTACTGATGGAAAAATGATTGGTGCAACGCTGGATCGCAATGGATTAAGGCCTTCACGCTATTGTGTTACCAATGATGATAGGGTGATTATGGCAAGCGAAACTGGTGTGTTGCCTATTGACCCTGCTATTATTAAAGAGAATGGAAGATTGCAACCAGGTAAAATGTTTGTGGTAGATATGGAGCAAGGAAGAATCATTAGTGATGAAGAATTAAAGCAAAAAATTTGCTCTCAAAAGCCTTATGGTGATTGGCTTTCAAAGCATAAAATACGTTTGGAAGATTTGCCAGAACCAAGAGTTACATTCACTCATTTAGAACACGAACAAGTGTTTAAATATCAAAAAGCATTTGGCTATTCAACAGAAGATTTAAACACCATTATTGCACCAATGGCAATTGATGGAAAAGAACCCATAGGCTCAATGGGAACTGATACACCATTGGCTGTATTGAGTGAGCAGCCACAACATTTAAGTGCTTATTTTAAACAACTTTTTGCACAGGTTACTAATCCACCAATTGACCCAATAAGAGAAAAATTAGTAATGAGTTTAGCAACTTTTGCTGGTAATAATGGCAATATTTTAATTGAAGATCCATTGGCTTGTCATAGTGTGGCATTAAAACATCCTGTGCTTACGAACTATGAATTGGAAAAAATACGAAGCATTGATACTGGTATTTTTCAAGCTAAAACTTTGCAAATTTATTTTAGGGCAGATGGTAAGGAAGGCTCACTGCAAAAGGGTTTGAATCGTTTATGTCGATATGCAACCGATGCAGTTGAAGATGGTTTTGAAGTATTGATTTTAACAGACAGAGCCATTGATAGTGACCACGCACAAATTCCTTCATTGCTTGCAACTGCTGCTGTTCATCATCATTTAATTAGAAAAGGGTATCGTGGGCAAGTGGGTATTATTGTGGAGGCTGGCGATATTTGGGAAGTGCATCATTTTGCTTGTTTAATTGGTTTTGGTGCAACTGCTATTAATCCTTATTTGGCTTTATCGACTGTGAGAGATATGAAGTTGGAAGGCAAAATTAAAGATGAGCAAGATATAGAGGACCTGAAAAAAAATTACATCAAAGCTATATGTGATGGGCTTTTGAAGGTTTTTAGTAAAATGGGAATTTCTACTTTGCAGTCTTATCTTGGAGCTCAAACATTTGAAATTCTGGGACTCAATAAATCTGTTGTAGATAAATATTTTACGGGTGCTACTTCACGCATTGAAGGAATGGGATTGGATGAAATTGCTAAAGAAGTTTTGGCTAAACATTTCTTTGCTTTTAATAAAAAAAATATTCCAATTGAACGTTTGCCGGTTGGTGGAGTTTATCAATGGAAACAAAAAGGCGAGTTTCATTTATTCAATCCTCAAACAATTCATTTATTGCAGCATTCAACAAAAATGAATGACTATACTACTTTCAAAAAATATTCAAAATTAGTGAACGACCAGAGCGAAAAAGCCTGCACATTAAGAGGTTTATTTGAGTTTAAAAGAACAAGAAATTCAATTAGCATTGATGAGGTTGAACCAGCAGAAAATATTTACAAACGCTTTGCAACAGGTGCTATGAGTTTTGGGTCAATATCTCACGAAGCACACAGTACGCTTGCCATTGCGATGAATAAGCTTGGCGGAAAAAGCAATACTGGCGAAGGTGGTGAAGATGAAATTCGTTATGAAAAATTAGCAAATGGTAGTAGCATGAGAAGTGCTATCAAGCAAGTTGCATCGGCACGTTTTGGTGTTACAAGTTTATATCTTACGGAAGCAGATGAATTACAAATTAAAATGGCTCAAGGTGCAAAACCTGGTGAAGGTGGACAATTACCAGGACATAAAGTTGATGAGTGGATTGGTAAGGTTCGTCACGCTACACCTGGTGTTGGTTTAATTTCACCACCACCACATCACGACATTTATTCCATTGAGGATTTGGCTCAATTAATTTCAGATTTAAAGAATGCAAATCGAAATGCAAGAATCAATGTGAAGCTGGTTTCTAAAGCAGGTGTAGGCACCATTGCTGCTGGTGTAGCTAAAGCAAAGGCAGATGTGGTGCTGATTTCAGGACACGATGGCGGCACAGGTGCTTCACCAATCAGTTCTATTAAACATACTGGTTTGCCCTGGGAATTGGGTTTGGCGGAAGCACAACAAACCTTGGTAAAAAATAAATTACGAAGTCGCATTGTGTTGCAAGCAGATGGGCAAATGAAAACAGGTAGAGATATTGCTATTGCCGCATTATTAGGTGCTGAAGAATGGGGCGTTGCAACTGCTGCCTTGATTGTTGAAGGTTGTATAATGATGCGTAAATGTCATCTCAACACTTGCCCTGTTGGCGTTGCAACACAAGACCCAGAGCTTAGAAAAAGATTTACCGGCGATGCTGAACATATTATTAATTTCTTTCGTTTTATGGTGGAGGAGTTAAGAGAAATTATGGCTGAATTGGGTTTCAAAACAGTAAATGAAATGGTGGGGCAAGTTGAGAATTTGGAAGTAAAGGAAAATATCACCCATTGGAAGTACAGCAAACTTGATTTGTCGTCAATTCTATACAGAGAAGCAGTTTCGGCAGATGTAGGATTATACAATCAAGAGAAACAAGAACACAATTTGGAAAATGTTTTGGATTGGAAATTATTGAAAGCAGCAAAGCCTGCTTTAGAAAATCAGGCAAAAGTTACAGATTCTTTTACCATAAAAAATACTGATAGAACTATTGGAACAATCTTATCCAATGAACTCACAAAAATTTATAAAAGCAAGGGGTTGCCCGATGATACCATTCACTTCAAATTCAATGGTACTGCTGGTCAAAGCTTTGGTGCTTTTAACAATAAAGGCATTACACTTGAATTAGAAGGGGATGCAAATGATTATTTTGGCAAAGGATTAAGTGGTGCAAAATTGATTATTTATCCATCAAAAAAAACTACGTTTAAAGCAGAGGAAAATATCATTATTGGCAATGTTGCTTTGTACGGTGCTACAAGTGGCGAAGCATTTATTCGTGGCAAGGCAGGTGAACGTTTTGCTGTTCGCAATAGTGGTGCAAATGCAGTAGTAGAAGGCATTGGCGACCATGGCTGTGAATATATGACCAATGGAGTAGTAGTTATTTTAGGAGATACTGGAAGAAATTTTGCAGCAGGAATGAGCGGTGGTATTGCATACGTTTATGATGTGAAAAATGAGTTTAAAAATAAATGCAATCTTGAAATGATTGACCTTGATAATGTAGAACAAGAAGATGTTGTAGAATTAAAAAATATGATTGCAAAACATTATGAATATACTGCAAGCACTGTTGCAAAATTTGTGTTGGATGATTTAGAAAATCAATTAAAGAATTTTATAAAAGTGTTTCCGAAAGATTATAAAAAAGCATTGCAATCAAAACATCAAAAAGAAATTATCAGCAAATGAAACAAGTAATCACAATTTTATTTTTTCTTCTTTCAGTTTCTTCATTTGCACAAAAACCTCAAAGTGGGGTTTACAAGTTTAAATATTTTGACCTTGAGTATAATAAATTTCACGGCACTTGTAAAGTCATAATTCGCAAAGATTCTATAAAGGTATTTGCTGTTGAAGATTGCCATAGAAAAGCTGGAGAATTAATTAGCGAAGGCACACTTAAGAAAAAAAATAACAGATGGATCATAGTGCCTTTCAAGCATCTCGAAGATGAAGGAATGGATGAGTATATAGATGTAAATAAGAAAATATTTTATACATATTAATTGGATTAAATGGGCAAACCAACAGGATTTATAGAATTTACAAGAGCCTTGCCAGACAGGCGTTCTGTGGCAGAGCGTGTGCAAGATTTTAAAGAATATATTAAACCATATTCAGCAGAAAAATTGAATCAACAAGCAGCACGTTGTATGGATTGTGGCGTTCCATTTTGCCATAATGGTTGCCCTTTAGGAAATATAATTCCAGAGTTTAATGATGCTGTTTACAGTAACAATTTGGAAGAAGCATATCAGATACTCTCGTCAACAAATAATTTCCCTGAATTTACTGGGCGAATTTGCCCAGCACCTTGTGAAAGTGCTTGTGTGTTGGGCATCAATCAACCACCTGTAGCCATTGAAGAAATAGAAAAACACATTATTGAAATTGCTTTTGAAAAAGGTTTTGTAAAAGCAAGAAAGAATAATATCAGTACCGGAAAAAAAGTTGGTGTAATTGGTAGTGGCCCTGCAGGGCTTGCTGCTGCTGCACAACTCAATGCTGCTGGGCATTCTGTAACAGTTTTTGAAAGAGATGATGCAGCAGGCGGTTTGCTGCGTTATGGCATTCCTGATTTTAAATTGGAGAAATGGATTATTGATAGAAGGATTGATTTAATGAAAGAAGAGGGGATCGTTTTTAAATGCAAAGCCAACGTTGGTGTAAACGTAAGCATCAATGATTTGTTGAGAGAATTTAATGCCATTATTTTAGCTGGTGGCAGCACCATCCCCAGAGATTTATTGATTGAAGGAAGGGAATTAAATGGTGTTCATTTTGCAATGGATTTTTTAAAGCAAAGCAATAAAATAGTAGCAAATAAAAATCCTTTTGAAAACAAGCAAACTGAAAGTAATATTTTAGATAAATTGGTTTCTGCAAAAAATAAAAATGTTGTTGTAATTGGAGGTGGTGATACTGGTAGTGATTGTGTTGGAACATCGAACAGGCAAGGAGCAAAAAATGTTACGCAATTTGAATTGTTGCCAAAGCCACCAGAAAGTAGAACACCGTTGATGCCTTGGCCTAACTTTCCAATGATTTTAAAAACAACAACTTCACACGAAGAAGGAGTAGAGCGTCATTGGGCTATTGCCACCAAAGCCTTTATTGGCGATGAATACAACAATTTGAAAGCACTAAAAATTGTTGATCTCGAATGGAAAGTAGCTGAAGATGGAATACCTGCAAGTTTTGTTGAAATTGCAAATAGCGAAAGAGAAATTCCTTGCGAATTAGCATTGCTTGCAATGGGATTTATTCATCCACAACATAAAGGATTATTGAACGATTTAGGGGTTGAGTTAGATGCTCGGGGAAATGTAAAAGCAACAGAGAAAGACTACAAAACAAACATTGCCAAAGTGTTTGTTGCTGGAGATATGAGAAGGGGTCAAAGCCTTGTTGTATGGGCAATTAGCGAAGGAAGAGAATGTGCCAGAAAAGTAGATGAGTTTTTAATGGGCAGTTCTTTATTGGAAACAAAAGATGAATCTGTAGTTAACGAGTTAATCTATTTCAAATAATTTTTTGCCATCAAAAAATCAACTGGTCTTGTAATTTTAATGTTGTTGTAATCACCTTCGCACAAAAAAACTTTTTGTCCTGTTGCCTCTACAACAGTTGCTTCATCTGTAAAATTTTCTTGATAAGGTTGATTAAACGCATCTATTAAAATAGTTGACAAAAAAGTTTGCGGAGTTTGAATAATTCTTACATCATTTCTATCTGCAACGTGATGCTGATTATTTTCAATAATTCTGATGCTATCTGTGGCAGCAACAGCAGGAATAGCTGAACCGAATTGAATAGTTTGTTCGTAGCATCGCTCAATTAAATCCTTTGTTATTAGGCATCTCACGGCATCGTGAACAAAAACAATAGCATCTTTTTCAACAAATGCAAGTCCATTTTTAACAGATTGGAATCTTGTTCTTCCACCAATTGTTAAAGCAATTTTTTGTTTGCCATCCATAAATTCTTCTTGCAATTCTTCGCCTTTAGCAAAGTGTTCTTCGGGTAAAACAATTATTACTTTTAAATCGTCATAAGCATTTAAAAAACTATTTACCGAATGCCACAACACAGATTTTTCGTTCAACAATAAAAACTGTTTGGGCGTTTCTGTTCCCATTCTTAAACCACTGCCACCAGCAACAATTACAGCAAATTTTTTCATTGGGCAAATGTAATATGATTTACAAACTGCTATTTTACATTTACAATTTATTATTGCAATTATGAAAGTCAAAAATGTTGTTTCATCTGTTCTTATTTTACTGACCTCTTGTGTTGCAACAAAGAATAAAAACTATGTTTTCAATCAAAAATATTCTGCAACACAAGTAAAGAATGATATTGTGTTGTTGAAAAAAATTTTAGAAGCTAATCACCCATCACTTTACTGGTACACACCTAAGGATAGCATTGATTACTTTTTTACTGAAACCCTTGATGGCATTACAGATTCGCTTACTGAAATTCAAGCAAAAAATAAAATAGCCTTTGTTGTAAGCAAAATAAAATGCGGTCACACAAGTGTTCGTTTTTCAAAACAATTTACCTCACTTCTACCCAAACATACTTATCCTCAATTCCCATTAAGCATAAAAACATGGGATGATAGTATGGTTGTTGTAAGTACTCATAACCCTAAAGATTCTGCACTAAAGCGAGGCACAATTATTACCTCTATCAATGGTAAAAAAAACAAAGAAATTCTTGCAACAATGTTTCAATATATATCAGCAGATGGTAATAATGTTACATATAAAAGCCAAACATTTAGTGGCAATTTTTCTTCTTGGTATAAAACAATTTTTGGTGTTGATAGTGCTTATGTTATTGGATATTTGGATTCATTAAGTCAAGAAAAATTTATTACAATCAAGTCGTTTGACATTAAAAAAGATGCAACTAAAAAAAGAGTGGATTCTTCTAAGACCATTGTAAATGCTGACTTACAAAAAATTGATTCAATCAAAAAAAATACGACTTCCATTTCAAAAACATTAATACCTAAACTAAGTAAACAAGCAAAATTATTAAGCTATCGTTCGTTAAAAATAGATACAAGTACCAGCACTGCATTCATTACTCTCAACACTTTTAGTAATGGGCATTTGCAAAAATTTTTTAGACAAAGTTTTGATTCAATTAAACAAAATAATATCAAAAATCTCGTGATTGATTTACGCAATAATGGAGGTGGTTATGTTTCTTCAAGCACTTTACTATCGAGATATCTAAAAGACTCCGATTATAAAATTGGTGATACAACTGCTGCCATCAGTAGATCATTTCATTATAGAAAATATATCCAAAACTGGCTTGGTTATTGGCTTTTAATGCAATTTTATGGCACTAAAATGGAAGATGATTTGATACACAACAGATGGTATGAGACACATTATTATAAACCTAAAACGTACAATCATTTTGATGGCAATATTTACATTTTGCAAGGTGGCTACACATTCTCTGCTGCTACAATGTTTGCATCATCGCTCAAGGGACAAAAGAATGTAAAACTTGTTGGTGAAGAAACTGGAGGTGGTTATTATGGCAACACTGCTATGCATATTCCAATTATTATTTTACCAGATACAAAAATAAGTGTGCGATTACCAATATTTCGTTTAGTGATGGACAAAGCTCGTCCAAAAGGTAGAGGTGTTATGCCTGATATTGAAATTAAACCATCAGTATTAGCAATTAAAAAAGGGATTGATGCAAAGATGTTGGCTGTAAAACAAATGATTAAAGATGCTCAAACTAAGTAATAAATTCATCTATATATTTTAACATTCTACAAACTACAATCACATACTTTTGAATGTTCAAACAATTGATAAAGCAATGAATAAAAATTGCTGAAACCACTGTACTATCTACATTTGAGCGAATTTAGAACTACGATTAAAATAAAATGACAAACAAAAAAGTTGATAGAAAGATTATATATTTAGTCAATCCAAAGTCTGGCACAAAGCATAAAGAATCTATCATTAAACTAATAGAAAAAGAGACCTTAGCTCGTGAAATTTATTTTGAAATATTACATACGAATGCCGAAGGAAATTATAGTTTTTTAAAACATAAAATAGAAGATGAAGGCTTTACAGATGTGGTAATGATAGGTGGTGATGGTACAATAAATCAGGTTACAAATGCTTTGCGAAATTTGAATATTAGTTTTGGGATTATTCCTGTTGGTTCTGGAAATGGGTTAGCAAGAGCTGCACATATTCCTATGAAACCTCAAGCTGCATTGGCTTTAATATTTGCAGGTGAAGCTAAATATATTGACACTTTTATGGTGAACAATCATTACTCGTGTATGCTTAGTGGGCTTGGCTTTGACGCACAAGTAGCTCACGATTTTTCTACCAAGGCTGCTCGTGGATTGTTGACCTATACACAACAAAGTATTGTTAATTATTTTAAAGCACAACCCTATCAATTTGAAATTACCATCAACGATATTTCCTTTTTTACAGATGCTTTTTTTATTAGCATTGCCAATAGTAATCAGTTTGGAAATAATTTTACCATTGCTCCCAAAGCCAGTCTTAGTGATGGTTTGCTTGATATTGTTATTGTGCAGAAAATGAATAAAGCTAAGTTGCCATTTGCAATATTGCAACAAATGCGTGGCAATAATAAACTTCAAAATTTGGTAGAGGATATGAGCAAAAAAAATGTGCTGTATTTTCAAACACCTAATATTTCTATAAAAAATTCAAAGCTGGCACCTTTGCACATTGATGGTGAACCTTGTGAAACATCAACAGAATTTAAAATTGAAATTATTAAAGATTGCTTTAAGTTGATATATTAGCTACCTAAAATGCTTTTATGAGAAAGATAGTACTTATTGTTTTTACATTAATAAGTTTACACTTATCTGCACAGCAAAAAGACACAACAAAAACATTTAATTTACCGCAGGGTGATTACGACCGTTTGTTTACCTCTGTTCAAATTGAATCAACATTTGTAGGCGATTGGTCAAAATTTCTTCAAACTAACTTGAATGCAGATTATGTTAGAGATAGAATTCCTAAAAAAGCAGTGCCTAAAAATGGTTTGAAAATTACTACAGAAGTACATTTTACCGTTTGTACAGATGGAAGTTTATGTGATTTTCAAATTGCAAATGATGTTCCACCAGCTGCTGCAGAAGAAGTTTTGCGAGTAATGAAACTTTCTCCTAAATGGAAGCCAGGAAATCAAAATGGAATAGATGTTAAATCAAGAAAGCTTCAGAAGATAACTTTTTTTATAACAAGAGATTAATTACACAATTCCTTCTCTCATTAAGTCGTGAAGATGCAAAATTCCCAAATAAAGATTATTTCTCGTAATCACAAGTTGGCTTATATCGTGCTTACGCATCAGCTCTAAGGCTTCAACAGCAAGGGTTTCAGGCTCTGCGGCTTTTGGGTTTACGGTATAAATATCTTTAGCAGTAATATCATTTGAAAAAATATTTTTTTCCAACATTCTTCTTAAATCTCCATCAGTAATAATTCCTTGCAACAAATTGTTCTCATCCACAACAGCAGTTGCACCCAACCTTTTTGAAGTCATTTCTACTATCACTTCTTTTAATGTTGCATTTGTTTTTACTCTTGGCGAAGCAGATTTGTCAAACAAATCCTCTACTCGCAAATACAATCTTTTACCCAAATTCCCACCTGGGTGATAACGAGCAAAATCAGCAGTATTAAAGCCTTTCAATTCCATTAGTGCGACAGCCAAAGCATCTCCCATTACCATTTGTGCAGTTGTGCTTGTTGTAGGTGCAAGGTTGTTGGGACAAGCTTCTTGCTCAACAGTTGAGTTTATAATTATATCTGCATTTATGGCTAAGTATCCTTGCAAATTTCCTGTGATGGCAACAACGGTATTTTTGAAATTTTTGATTAATGGAACAAGCACTTTTATTTCTGGGCTATCGCCACTTTTGCTAATGATAATTACAACATCATTTTCTTGAACCATTCCTAAATCTCCATGAATGGCATCAGCAGCGTGCATAAATATTGAAGGAGTTCCTGTTGAGTTAAAGGTAGAAACAATTTTTTGTCCCACTATGGCACTTTTACCAATTCCACTAATAACAACCCTGCCTTTGCATTGGTGAATTTTATTGACAGCTTCAACAAAACTATCATCTACAAAAGGTATTAAACCTTTTATTGATAAGGCTTCCAACTCGATTGTTTTTATTGCAGCATTGACTATTTTTGATTGCATAGGCAGCAAATGTACTATTCATACTCATAAAAATGAGCCAATGAACTAATTACCATAAACACTTAAAAACTTAATACGCATAATCTTTAGCTGTTCTATCGTATAATCATTTTCGCTCAATTCTTTTTGTGCAACCTCCAAAGATGATGTTTCGCAGTTTTTAAAATATTCAATAATATCTTCTTGGTCGTATTCATCTAACCAATCATCAATGGCATAATCAAGCCCTAGCTTAGTGCCACTTGCAGCAATAGTTTCCATTTCATCAAGCAATTCTGCTAAGTCAAATCCTTTGTTTTTTGCAATAGTTTCTAATGGAATTTTTTTATCAATATTTTGAATAATATAAACCTTGTTACTACTTCTGTTAGCAACAGTTTTCATTACAAAATCATCAGGTTTTTCAATGTCATTTTCTTCAACATATTTTGCAATGAGTTCAATAAATGGTGTGCCATATTTTATTGCTTTTCCTTTGCTAACACCTTGACATTTTTCAAGCTCATCAAGGGTTGTAGGATAATGTGTACTCATATCCTGCAATGAATTTTCTAAGAAAATAACAAATGGTGGAAGGCTTTTTTTCTTGGCTTCTTTTAATCTTAAATCCATCAACATTGCCATTAACTTTTCATCGCTTGCAGCATTGGTTTCTTTTGAACTTTCACTTTCGCTATCATCATCATCATCGTCTTCATCAGCAAATATTGCATTGATAACAATTTTAAACGAGGCAGGTTTTTTCAGCCATTCCTCTCCTTTTTCTGTAAATTTAATTAGGCCATATTCTTCAATATCCTTCTTAATTAAATCTTCTAAAAGCATTTGCCTGATAAGGCTATTCCAATAATGAGGTTCTTGATTATCGCTACCAATTCCAAATTCTTTTAATTTCTCGTGGCGGAACATTGTAACTTGTGGAGTTAATCTTCCAATAATTACATTCACCATATATTCAGCAGGGAAACGTTCATCCAATTCTTTAATGACTTTCATCACTTTTACCACATTATCTTTCGATTCAATTTTTTCTTTTGGATTTCTACAATTATCACATTGACCACAATTTTTATCGCCCCATTCTTCACCAAAATAATGCAATAAAATTTTTCTACGACACACGCTACTTTCGCAATAAGCAACAGTTTCATTTATCAGCTGTGTAGTAACTTCTCGCTCGCTCAAAGGTTTGTCTCTCATCAAATGTTCAAGTTTATGAACGTCTTTGTGAGAGTAATACAAAATACAATTTCCTTCTAACCCATCACGACCAGCACGACCAGTTTCTTGATAGTAGTTTTCAATAGATTTTGGAATGTTGTAATGAATTACAAAACGAATATCTGGTTTGTCAATACCCATACCAAACGCAATGGTAGCAACAATTACCTGTGTATCTTCATTCAAAAAAAGGTCTTGTCTATCGGCTCTTAATTTTTGGTCGAGACCTGCGTGATAAGCAACAGCTTTAATGTTATTTGCAACCAAAACTTCTGCAAGTTCCTCTGTTGTTCTTCTATTTAAAGTATAAATAATTCCACTTTTACCTTTGTGTTGAGAAATGAATTTAGTGATATGTTTTATCGTTTGCTCTTTCTTTAACTTAGGTTGAATTTCGTAATAAAGATTAGCTCTGTTGAATGATGAAATAAAGATATTTGGTCGGCGTAATCCTAAGTTTCTAACAATATCGCTTTGCACTTTTGGTGTTGCAGTTGCAGTTAATGCAACTACAGGAATTGTTGGTGCAATCATATCCATCATTTCTCTCAAACGTCTGTATTCTGGTCTAAAATCATGACCCCATTCGCTAATACAATGTGCTTCATCAACTGCAAAAAATGATATGTTTAAATCGGCAAAAAAATCAAGATTTTCTTGTTTTGTTAATGTTTCAGGAGCAACATAAAGCAACTTGGTATTGCCACCCAATAAATCATCTTTTACTGCTTTTATTTGTGTTTTGTTAAGAGAAGAGTTTAAAAAGTGTGCTACATCATCTTGTTCACTATAACCTCTAATTAAATCTACCTGATTTTTCATCA
>JANYEP010000179.1 GCA_025363075.1 Chitinophagaceae bacterium
GAAGTGAAGTTGCTGTATTGGAACAGTTAGACAAAGAAGGATTGGTTGAGTGGAGCGACAAAGGAAACCCAAGAAAAAAAATATATTTTGATGAGCAAGAAGGTAAACGAATGCAAGACATTTGGGAGTTTAAAGACCCACAATATCCAGTTTATCCAACAGAAAAAAATGCAGATTTATTAGACTTAATTATAAAAACATCTTCCAATGAAAATAGTATTGTATTGGACTGCTTTGCAGGTTCAGGAACTACTTTAAAATCTGCACAAACCAACGGCAGACAGTGGATTGGAATTGACCAATCAGAAGAAGCAATAAAAGCAATAATTAAAAAACTTGACACAGTCGAAGGCGACCTTTTTACTGCAAAATCAGACTATAAACATTTGACAGAGAAAGTAGCACAGCACACAACAAGTGGTTTGGCATTATTGGGGCAGGACGGAATAGCGATGAGCATTTGAAATTCTATTTAGCTTCAGTTCCAGCTTGTGACGAATAAAGCCAAACATTAGTTCTTAACATCAACAACAAAACAAAACCCAGCAGCAGTTGTGGGCAGACAGAACGCTATTTCCCCACCATCGCAAAGCCCAAATCCGTTAGCTGCCACTTTATGAAGTCTCTAATAATCATACTAACTTTTATTGTTTTGACACCTTTTGTTTTTTCACAAACAAAAGTAACTAAGTATTATGACAATGGAAAAATCAGACTTCAAGGGTTTATAAAAAACAATACCTATGACAGCACATTTATTTCTTACTACGAGAACGGGAATATACAGTCAGAAGGTACTTATAAGGAAGCCTTTTATAAGACAAGTTCAAAGGCAATATTACAAAGTATTTGTGGTACAGGTCGTGACACAACTGAACCAGCAGAAGGAATTAAAAATGGACAATGGAAACATTACTATGCCAATGGACAGGTAAAAACTGTAGCAAATTATTTTGGCAATATTCAAGTGGGACAAAGCAAGTTTTATGACTCAACAGGAAATCTTTTAGAGAATGAATTTTACAATGCAGGTCGTTTAATACAAAGACAAGAGTATTTTGTGAATAGAGTTTTAGAAACGTTTACCAATAGAAACTATGAAGAAATAAAAAATGAAGGAGGAAAATCCTACACAACAATATACTTTGATAAAGTATTTGAATATTACCCAACAGGAGAATTAAAAAGTATAATAACCTTCAATAAAGATAAAGAGCAAACAGGTAAATTCATTGAGTATTGGGAAAATGGCTTTGTCAAGAGAGAAGGTGAATATAAAGACGGATTGAAAAATGGTATTTTCAGAGAATACTATCAAAATGGAAACACCAAGTTTGAAGGAATAATCAAAAATGACATTCGACAAGACAAACAATATTTTTCAAACGATAAAGGAAAGATTATTAAAATCGAGACTTGGAAAAAAGGCAAGCTTATAAAGACAGAAGAGAAAAGCGGCAGCTAATATGGTTTGGCATTATTGGGGCTTGACGAATATTGCCTTTTATAATATCAATCATAAAATCAATATATGGCAGCAGTCAAACCTAAATAAGTGAGCATCTACACGAGAGGATTAATCTATTTTACCAACACATATATACTATGACACTGCAAAGCATAATGGATGAATTAAAATCTAAGGGGAGTGAAAGCACGAAAAAGGTATTGCTGAAACACGGCATCAAGGAACCTTTTTTTGGAGTGAAAGTGGCAGATTTAAAGGTGATTGAGAAGAGAGTTAAGAAGAATTATAGTCTGTCGAAGGAATTGTATGCAACAGGAAATGCTGATGCAATGTACCTGGCTGGCTTGATTGCAGATGAAAAACTAATGACAAAGGTTGATTTATCTGCCTGGGTAAAGCAAGCAACATCAACCAACGTTAGTGAATACACAGTGCCTTGGATTGCAGCTGAAAGTAATTTTGGATATGAGTTGGCAATGGAATATTGATGTAAAAGATGAAACCATTGCTGCTACTGGCTGGTGTACTTTAAGGGATTTGGTATCTATTAAACAGGATAGTGAATTAAACATTCCAGCATTGAAAGCACTCTTGAAGCGTGTTGAGAAAAACATTCACAGTTCGGAAAATTGTGTTAAACGTGCAATGAATGGCTTTATGATTTCGTTGGGTTCTTATGTAGTGGCTTTAACTGATGACGTGATTGCTGCATCACAACAAATAGGTGATGTTGAAGTGAATGTGGGTGACACAGCCTGCAAAACACCTAATGCTGCTGAATATATTTTAAAAGTAAAAAACAAAGGCTCGCTGGGCAAGAAAAAGAAAATGGCGAGGTGCTAAGTATTAAAAAATATTTTCATTATCTCAAAATAGTTAAACCACCGCTCAATTGTTGTCTGCCATTTTTGGGATCAATAATGTAGTAGTAAGTGCCAACAGGTGCGTCTTTTCCATTTAAAAGTTTACCGTTCCAAGGTTTGCTGTAGCCAATGGAAGGACCAAAAACAATTTGCCCCCATCTATCAAAAACCTCAACACTACAGCCAGGATAACTTTCAAGGTGTTCTATTACCCAGGTATCATTTACACCATCGCCATTGGGAGAAAATACATTTGGAATAATTGGTGATTTTAACACCACAACTTGAACCGATGCAGTGTCCCAGCAACCACCATTTCCTGTAATTTTTACAAAATATTTTTTATCTTCAGTGGGATAAACCTGAGCTTTTAAAACTGTATCATTTACCATAAACTGATTGGGTGTCCATAAATAACTTAGGTAATGCCCATAATAATATGTTGGATTAATGGTAAGCAATCCACCTTGCAAAAAGGTTAATGTTGATGGTAGTTTAATGATAGGATAAGGATTGACAATGATGCTTTTTTTGAAAGTGTCACTAATGCAGTGTTGATTATTGTAAACGTAAAGCAAAACACTTGCAATGCCTGTATCTTGATAAACCTGTATTGGGCTTTGCAATGTGGATGAATAGCCAAAGCCTAAATCCCACATCCATTGTTTGACATTGCTGGTAACGCCATTGCTTTTATCAAAATATTTTATTTCATCGCCATAGCAAACAGAACTATCTGGAGCAAGTGTAAAGCTGGCTTTGGGTTGAGGATAAATAGTTGTTAGCGTTCGTTGCAAAGAGTCTTTACAGCCATCTTTGCTGGTAACAATCAACACCACATTTTTGGGAATTGTGTCTGTATATCTGTGTGTTGGATTTTGAAGTGAAGATGAAGTGGTATCGTTGCTATCGCCAAAACTCCAATGGTAAGAAAATGGTCGGCTGTTATTATCTGCAATGGTTGTGCTATCGAGAAACTTGCCTCTACCGTCAGGCAAACAAATAGTTGGCAAAC
>JANYEP010000243.1 GCA_025363075.1 Chitinophagaceae bacterium
CTTGGCGTTGTTGGGGAATTAGCATTCCGTCAGCCGATAACCGAAGTATGATAATTGCAATATTGCTGGTGTTTTATTAATAGCCAAATTTATAACGTCAAGCCCGAACTGAAGCACAATAAAGAACAAATGATGAGGCAATATTCGTCAAGCCCCAATAATGCCAAACCATATTGGCTGCTGTATTTTTTTCTATTCATTCTTCACTTGTCTGCTTGTAAAACTTCGTCAAAATTATTTTTTCCTGAATGTAAGTTGTTATTTCTCGAATGTAAGTTGTCATTTCTCGAATGTAAGTTGTCATTTTTTGACTGCAAGTTGTCATTTCTTAACTGTAAATTGTCATTTCTTTACTGTAACTTCTCATTGTTTGACTGTAAATTGTCATTGCTTGACTACAAGTTGTCATTGTTTAGATGTAAACAGTCAATGCTTTCGTGTAAAAGTTCAATGTTTTGATGCAATTTTTCGATAATCTATTCCAAAAGGTCATTGTCTAACAGTTACTTATAATTGCGTTTTGTCTCACTGACAAAATGTGAGCTAATATAGCAGCCAACGAAAAAGGCTTGGCGTTGTTGGGGAATTAGCATTCCGTCAGCCGATAACTGAAGTTGATGATTGCAATATTGCTGATGTTTTATTCATAAGCTAAATTTATAACGTCAAGCCCCAATAACGACAAACCTTTGTGTTGGCTGTAGTTGTATTCGTAAAGTTATTTAGATTTTATGAAACCAATTTTACTGCTGTCTTTAGAAGAAAAAACTGGATACAAGTCGTCTGCGGTATTTGGAATTCCATCCTGTCCTGATGAAAATAATAAATACTTGTCGTCAACTTTTTCATAATTATAATAAGTGTTTTGTCTGTGTTTATCCATTAGAATAGCATCATTGATTGGAGCAAACTTGTCATCTTTTAAAAGTTGTTGTAAGCTGTCAGGGTACTGCCCATTTTGCAGCTTATAAAATTCTACGTTTTTTACTAAGCTGTTTAACTGCATTTGAGAAACATCCTTAAATCCATTAGGGTTAAGTAAAGGGAACAGTACCATCCAGAAAAATACTGTAAACAAAATGTCAGCAGCACCAATAAGAGTAAGAGCTATTTTATTGTACTGAAACCCCTTTATGATAAGAATAATTCCTGCAATCACTCCAAAGTTTGGAATAAAGCCCACAAGTCCCCAATAATACAAATTCCTAACTTTTCTAAATTTATTACCACCACGAACTTTTTGAATATTGCTTTTTATTACTCCTAAAAAATTTATGACTTCGTTGTCATTGAGAAAAGCGTTTGAAGGAATTAAGTAAAACTTATTTGTAAACAAACTGATAAATAAATATCCATTTGTGATTTCTGCATTTTTTATAGCTTCCCATTTCCAAAAAGTATTTTCATTTTCTGTCGTTACGGTAATTCCTTCATCACTTGTCGCAATATTTTTGGGCTTTGTTAGTAGGTTTGTCTTAAATACTTTATTAAAATTGACTTTTGCAATTACATAAGGTGTCAAAACAAAAATTATAAAAAGAATTAGTGAAGCAACTGTGGCTTTTAAAAGAAAGGTTGTTAAGACAAATGGTTGACTACTTTCTCTGAAACTGCCAATCCATAATGAAAGAATGATTAATAAAGCCAACTGTTTAGCTAAATTCCTTTTAAAGAAATAAGAGTTTAAAAACTTCTTGTAGTCGTCTTCAGTTGCTTGAAATTCGATTTGCATAGATGTGTCAGTATAAGTTTTAGGGTCGCTCAACAATTACAGCCAACTCGTGCATTGCTGCAGGTTTCAAACTAAAACTTGCATATACCACTCAAAAATAGGATGATAAACGCAATGATAAAAAATGAATATGTTTCAAAACTAAGCAATTCCCTCACAATTAGTAAAACATCCTTCGTTCATCTTTCATCAACCCTTTGTTCATCTTACGTTGTTACTCCCACGCAACTCCCTATCAAAGTCCTATAAAGCCCTATGCAAACAAAACGCCTCGAAGCATTGTGCTTCGAGGCGTTTACATTTTTATCAATAAATCAATTCATTCATTTATTCTACATACCATTCTTTCACTACATATTTCAACTGGCGATTAACATCCCAGGCTTCCAACTCTTTAGCAACATCGCTAAGAAAACTTGCACCAATGCTACCATCAATAATTCTGTGGTCATAGCTTAGCGATAAATACATCATATGTCTAATTCCAATAAAATCACCTTTATCAGTTTCTACAACAACTGGGCGTTTTTTAATTTCACCAACAGCTAAAATAGCAACTTGTGGTTGGTTAATAATTGGTGTTCCCATTAAGCTACCAAATGTGCCAACATTAGTAAAGGTAAATGTTCCATCCATCACATCATCTGGTGCAAGTTTACCATTACGAGCATTTTCAGCTAATGTGTTTACGCTTCGTGTTAAGCTAATAAAATTCATATCAGCAGCATTTTTAATAACAGGTACAATTAAGTTTCCTGTTGGTAAAGCTGTTGCCATTCCAATATTGAAATCTTTTTTCATAATGATTTTATCACCAACAACACTACTGTTGATAATAGGGTAATGTTTCATTACTTTCAATACACACTCTATAAACATTGGGGTGAAAGTAATTTTCATACCTTCTCTCTTTTCAAATTCATCTTTAATTTTACTTCTCCAGGTAACCATATTGGTTACATCGGCTTCTGTAAAACTTGTAACGTGTGGGCTTGTTGCTTTGCTATCAACCATATGCTTTGCTATCAACTTACGCATCCTATCCATTTCCACAATCTCTGCATTTTTATATTTTGATGCATCAAATGCTGGCTCTGTTTTAGGAGTAGCTGCAACAACAGGAGCAGCAACTTCTACAGGCGGATTCTCAACGTGTAAATAATCACTTGCAGTTTCAGCAGCAGCAAACGATGTTGCTTGCATTTCTTCTACTACGTTGTGGGTAGGTTCGTGCAAAGCAGGTGTTTCTATTTCTGCAAGAGTGTTAGTAACTTCCTCAGTAACATTGCTTACCTCTGGTGCAGCTTCTGTGTAATGATGTGCAAGCTCCTCTACTGCAAATGTAGCAGCAGCAGTAGCTACAACAGTTTCAGCAATTGGATAGTGTGTAACATCTTGTTTGTGTTGCACCACTTCCTCAACTACTGGAACAGAAAGATGGCTTTCAATTGCAGCAGCAACTTCTTGTTGTGGTACAGATACTGGAGCAGCAACTTGTTCTGCAGGTGAAGTGTAATAATGTTGTGGTTGAGGGGCAGGTTGATGTGTGTAAACAGGCACTCTACCAGCACGTTTATCAGCAATATATTGCAACACATCTTTCTTTGAAACTCTGCCATCGGCACCAGTTCCAGAAATTCTTTCCAATTCACTCAAACTTAAACCTTCGCTATTTGCAATATTTAAAACCAATGGAGAAAAGAAACGGTTGTTATTTGGTGCAAACACAGTTGCTTGTTGTGGCACAAAAGGAATGAACTCTTGTTGTGGCTCAACGTGTGCAGGCTCTGGTTGATAAGTGAAATCGCTAACAGGAATTGGCTCGTGAAAAACAACAGGCTCTGTTGGCGTAAATGCCTCTACAGCTTGATGTACTTCTGCAAAAACTTCAGTTTCAATTCTTGCTAACACAGCACCCACAGGCACTACATCATTTACATTATACAATAATTCTTTTATAACACCTTGAGAAGTAGAAGGAACTTCACTATCTACTTTGTCAGTTGCAATGTCCAAAATGGTTTCATCCATTTTAACAACATCACCCACTTTTTTGTGCCAACGCAAAATGGTAGCTTCCATAATACTCTCTCCCATTTTGGGCATAATTAAATCAGCAATTGCCATATTATTTTTTTTATAAAATTAATAAATGATACAAACAGAACCTCTCATAAAATTTGATTGAAGACAACGTTAATTATTGCAATTTTTTGGTAAGCACTAATTTAGGTTTAATCTGAAACAAACAATTTAATCAGTCAAAAGTAATTAACAATGTTTTAGAGCTATTCAATGTTTATCCACAATTAATTCACGAAGTAAATTAAGAGCGTTAATAGCTGTTAGTTGAATGTTTTTTAGTCTATCAAATCGAAACTGAAACAGCTTGGCAACTATTTTTTCCTTTGATGCAACAGCCACCCAAACCGAGCCAACAGGTTTATCAGTTGTACCACCATCTGGACCCATAATTCCACTTACTGCAATGGCATAATCTGTATTCATAATTTGCAAAATATTTTTTGCCATCACAGTTACAGTTTCTTCGCTTACTGCACCAAACTTTTCAAGTGCATTTCTCTCAACATTCAGCAAATGCTCCTTAGCGTTATAAGAGTAACTTACAACACTTCCTTCATAGTAAGATGATGAGCCAGCAATAGTTGTAATAAGGTGTGCAATGTATCCACCAGTGCAGCTTTCAGCAGTTGCAACAGTTTTGTTTTGTTGTTTTAAAAGATTGCCAACCACCACTTCCAATGGTAAATCTTCGTCAACAACCATCACATCATTTACCAATAATTTAAGCTTGTTAAATTGCTCGTTAATGGTTTGGGTTAATATATCTTTATCATTTCCATTTGCTGTTAAGCGAAGTCTTATCATTCCATAATTTGGCAAGTAAGCCAGCTTAATGTTTTGTGGTAATGATGCTTCAAAATCTATTAATCTTTCTGCCATAAAAGACTCGCCAACTCCAACAGTTAAGAGTGTTCTATGCTCAATAAAACTATCATTATATTTTGTTGAAAGAATAGAAACAATTTTATTTTCCATCAACCATTTCATTTCGTGAGGAACGCCCGGCAATGCAAAAAAAAGTTTACCGTTTTTCTCAAACATCATCCCTGGGGCAGTGCCTACATCGTTTTTTAGCACAGTACAAACATCTGGCACTTCTGCTTGTTTACGATTTCTTTCAATCATTGGGCGTTTTAGCACTACATCAAAAAGATGGGTAACGTGTTCCAATGTTTGTTGGTGCATTATCATTTTACCATCAAAATATTTGCACAGCAATGGCTTGGTAATATCGTCTGCTGTAGGACCCAATCCTCCAGTAATGATAATGATTTCGGCGTGTTTACTTTCTTCATCCAATGCTTGCCAGATATCATCCCAAACATCGCCAACTGCTAAACGATGTTTTACGTTAATGCCTATTTTGTTTAGTTCTTGAGCAATAAATGCACTGTTAGTGTCTATTACCTGGCCAATGAGAAGTTCATCGCCAATGGTAATGATAGAAGCAAATGTTTGTGTAGATTTCATAGCGTTATTTGCAAATGTAGTAGCAGGCTTTTAAATGGTGGGAGAAACAGAGACTATTCTGATTGGAATATTTCACCTGCTAAAAATATCCCACACTTTGTAGTGTGGGATAACTGAAATACTAAATAACAACGAAAAACAAGCAGGTGGGTTTTGGTTACTGCAAAGAGTTACTAACTGGTGAACTATTTGTTGCTGTAGCAGGTGTACTTACACCAAATAGTTTTCCCACGTCAAGTGTTACTCCTGTTTGTACTTGCATAAAATGGTTATAGTAATTACGTTCTTCAAACGCTGGAATTCCACCAGTTACATTGCTCGATTTTGCAGCATTGTATTTACCAGACTGAAAATAATAATTTAATCTAAAAAAAACACTGTTTTCTTTATTGGCACCCATTAATTTTTCTAAACAAATAGAACTATAAATAATTGGCTGAGAACCCCCAATAGAGGATGATGTGCTTGCCAATGCTGTAATTTTATTGTAGGGATCAATAGAAGCAGCATCAAATTGTCTATAGTAACTATCCTTTAATGAAATATACATTAAGCCAACTTTAGCAGAAATGCCAAAGCTACCATTATCGTCACCAGTGAATTTTGTTTGATATTCCAACTCCAATTTGTTGGCAAATGAATATGTGGGTCTCAGATTTGAAGAATTATTTCCCGAATCAATTCCATATTTAATTGTATCGCTATAATAAGGCTTATTTCTAATTACTGAAAACCCATAGTTTAAACTTAATGTACTACTAGTTGAGGGTTTAAAAAAAAGGACAGGTACATTAATGCCAAATTGCGTATTACTGTATTTAAAAATATCCATTGTTGTCATAAAAGGTGCAACGTAAGGGTTTGTTCCTCCATTTGCAAGCAATGAGCCAACTGGATAATTTAGTGTATTGTTTGATTTATCTATTCTATTAAAGAGAATATTCAAACTAACTCCACGAAAAGTGTAAATTTTTTTTAAATCTTTTTGAGTCATTTGTCTAAAAACAGTACCAGTAAATTCTTGTTGGATTATACCCGTTGGATTATCACTCTGGAATCCCGTGAAATCAGTAAATTCTCTGCTTGATAACTTGAATTCAGACGCTTGGTCAAATTTTTGTGCATCAACCATGAAACTGATAATCAAAAAAGCTAGCAACATTGATTGTTTAATCTTTTTCATAAAATACAATTTTATCCGCCTACTCTATTATCCCCTTTTCGGCTACCGAGGTTTTTTATTAATTGGTTTTAAGCTTTGCTTTATCCTACAAAATTTTTATCTGCTATTTGCGTTTGTTTTAAAGAACTAATTACTTTTGAAAAGCAAACCTAATATCCAATTTAACTCAAAAAATTAGACGACCGTCTCAATTTTCATATCCTTAAAACCACTATAATGACATCTGTTGCTATTGTAGAAAACAACCCCAAACACTTACAAATTATTTGCGATTACATCAAGCGAAAGCCAGGCTACACAATGCTTACAACTGCTGCTAATGGTTTTGAATTTATTAATTACTGCTATCACAACAGGCAGCTGCCTACAGTGGTATTGATAGATGTAGAAATGAACGTAATGGATGGTGTAACACTTGTAGATTTTTTGACGCAATATTTCCCCAGCATAAAATGTATTGTTATATCAAACCACCATCACAAGGAAATGCTGGAAGATATGATAGCTTGTGGTGCAATGGGTATTGTGTGGAAGTTATTTACCGTGCAAAATGATGTGCTTAGCAAAATTTCTTTAGAAGTGCAACACAAGTTTGAACGATTGGATGAATGCATAGCAAGCATTGCTGACAACAATTTTTACCTTGATAATATTTTTGATGAAATAGAAGACAATGTAAGTCAGTTGCTAAATCGTGAAGTACTTATAGCTCATCGTCAAAAGCAAAGACTTGCCAATGCAGCTTTTGGTTTTATTGATAAAGAACAAATAGTTGTGGCATTGTGTGCAGGCACTAGTGCAAAGCTTGCAGATATTGCAGATACATTATCCATAAGCGTTCAAAACTTAAAACTGCATTTATCAAACATTTTTAAAAAAACAGGTGCAACAGATAGGTTGGAGCTTACACATATTTGCAATCGCAAAGGCATTGTAAAAAACGTGAGAAATATTGTGGGTAAGGAGCAGTGGTGAGGATGAGTTTTAAGGTTCGATGCCTTATGAACCTTAAACTTTAAAAAAGTGCCCGAGACTGGATTCGAACCAGCACACCCTTTCGAGTACCACCACCTCAAGGTGGCTTGTCTACCAATTTCAACACCCGGGCTTTAAAAAACTTTAGGATTGCAAATGTATAGAAAACCCATTGAAGATTACATCCTTTCTGGCACATCAATTCCCAACAAACGCATTGCAGTTTTTATAGTAGAAGACGTGAACGTTGCTAGTTGTATTCTTAGTATTTTTTTCTCTGCATTCTCTGCATTTGCAATAGAATGCTCTACATAAAACGAGTTGAATGTTTTGGCCAAATTAAAAACATAAATAGCAATTTTCGAAGGGTCGTTTTCGTTTGCTGCTTCTTCAATAATTGATGGAAATTGTTCAAGGTTGATGATTAAATCTTTCTCAAGCTTCAACAAGTTTTCACTATACTTTACTTCTGACATTGTGCTTATAGCAACTTCCAATTTGCGAAGCACACTCTTAATTCTAGCATAAGTGTATTGAACAAAAGGTCCAGTAAACCCGTGGAAATCTATACTCTCTTCAGGATTAAATATCATTCTTTTTTTAGGGTCAACACGCAGCAAAAAGAACTTCAATGCACCTAAGCCAATAGTTGTGTAAAGTTGTTGCAACTCAGCAGCAGTAAAGTCTTTCACCTTGCCAAGCTCTTCTGTTCTTTGTTTAGAAATCGCAATCATTTCTGCAACAATTTCATCTGCATCAACAACAGTTCCTTCTCTGCTTTTCATTTTTCCTGTTGGCAATTCAACCATTCCATAGCTTAAATGCTCAATACCATCTGCACTTGGAAGTTGTAATTTCTGGCAAATTAATTTCAGCACTTTCATATGGTAGTTCTGCTCATCGCCTATTACATAAATGCTTTTATCGCATCCATATTCTTCAAACTTTTGTTGTGCCAACCCAATGTCTTGTGTTATGTACACAGATGTTCCATCTCTTCTTTGCACAATTTTTTTATCCAATCCATCATTGGTTAAATCTATCCAAACGCTGCTATCTTCTTCTTGTTCAAAAACTCCTTTTGCCAAACCTTCCTGCACTATTTTTTTGCCCAACAAATAGGTATTGCTTTCGTAATATGTTTTATCAAAATCGCTACCAATAGTTTTATAAGTAACATCAAAACCTTCATATACCCAGCCATTCATTTCCCTCCAAAGCTGCATTATTGCTGGTTCTCCAGCTTCCCAACCCAAAAGCATTTGTTGCGTTGCCTTCATTATTGGTGCTTCTTTTTCTGCTTGCTCCTTTGCCATTCCATCACTCACCAATTTTTCAATTTCAGCTTTATAAGCATCATTAAACTTCACGTAATAATCACCCACAAAATGATCTCCTTTGGTGTTGGTGCTTTGTGGTGTTGCTCCATTGGCAAACATTTGCCACGCAATCATACTTTTACAAATATGAATGCCTCTATCGTTTACAATGCAGGTCTTTACTGTATTGTAGCCATTTGTCTTATAAATTTCTGCAACACTCCATCCCAAAAAATTATTTCTTAAATGCCCCAAGTGAATAGGCTTATTTGTATTGGGCGATGAATATTCTACCATTACTTTTTTACCAGTATTCTCTTTTTTACCAAAAGAATTATTGCTATGATTCTGTTGCAAGAAATTCACCCAATAACTATCATTAACAACAAGATTTAAAAACCCTTTAATGATGTTGAAAGATGAAAAAAGTGAAATATTATTCTCTACCAAATATGTTCCAATTTCGTTGCCTAAAGCTTCGGGAGATTTTTTTAATTGCTTAATGAATGCAAAGAGAACAACAGTATAATCGCCTTCAAACTCAACATTGGTGGCATTTACAAGAATACTTTTAGGTTCAACATCTATTTGATACAAAGCCTTGAGGGCAAGGCTTGCAGTCTCTTTTATTTTATGTGTAATGCTCATCTTTTTATTTTGAGCAGCAAATGTAATTGTTTGAATGCAGGGATTTAATTTCGAGTATATATTGTGTAACCAGAGCCCACTGTTCCACCAAAATCGTTTGAAAAAGTTAGTGTGTCTTTGTTAATGGAATAATATGCTGTGGAATCAGTGAGGTTAATAGAATTGAAGTAGTGAATTGAGTTGATTTTTCTGCCATCAAGATTCTTAACATAACCAGTGTTGTAATTTCCTCCAGAGACTGTATTAAGGCTATCCTTAACAAAGGTCCAATACTTAATATTGAAATATAATTTTTGTGTAGTATCAGTATTTAAAGGTGTTTGAGGATTATTGGTTCCTAGTGGTGCATCAATATAAGTTGCCACCCAAGACCAGCTACCAATAAGGCTATCTGGCTCTGCATCCTTTTTTTTACAGCTTTGTGTAAACAATACAACAACAAAAAAGGCAATAAGTATTTGTTTCATAAATGGAAAAATTATTTTAACACTGCAATAGTAATCTGTTGCATAATCACAAAAACAATAAGCATCTTAAAAATCAATGCCTACCCATTTTCTACTGCTTTTATTGTATTTCTCAAAATTAAACTTATATAATTTTCCTGGGCGATGAGGCACATCTTCCTCCATTTCTTCAAGGTCTATCAACAAGTCCATTGTCGCAAACTTTTTTCTAAAATTTCTTCTATCAAGATCAACACCCAAAATGGCCTCATACAAATTTTGTAGTTCTCTTAAAGAAAATTTATCTGGCAAAAGATTAAAACCAACGGGGTTTTCCTGTATCATTTTTTGCAACCACTCGTGACAGGTTTCTAAAATTTCTTTATGGTCAAATGCCATTTCAGTAATGCTTGAAACGCTGTGCCAATGCAACTCATTGTCTGTAATTTTTAAACTATGATGTTGAATATTAAGTAGCGAACAATACGCAATAGTAATAACTCTTCCACCAGGGTGACGATTAGGGCGACTAAACGCTTTTACTTGGTCCAAATAAATATCTGTCATTCCAGTTCTTTGGTCTAAAACACGATAAGCTGCTGCATCAATTTCTTCAGACTCGTTTACAATATCGCCAAGCAAACTCCACATTCCCTGATACTTTTCGAGGTCACTTCTAATAAGTAAAACCTTTAGTTCATTATCATCAAAACCAAAGATGACGCAGTCTACAGTGATGGGCATTTTAGGATATTGTGCAACAAGTGCAACACCATTTTTTAATGACATAATATTTCTGCTTCGTTAGAGTTAATAGAAAAAGCAATTGCTTTTTCAAGGGCTGCAAGGTACAATTTTTTTGTTTGTGTAATATTTACATAATATAAAAATGTTTATCAAAACAAATTTCTACTGCATTGCCAAATAGTGCTTCTTTTTGCATTATAAAAAATTAATCAATGGCAGGCATTTATATTCATATTCCATTTTGCAAACAGGCTTGCCATTATTGCAATTTTCATTTTTCCACTACGCATCAGCAAATACCAGAGCTTGTAAAAGCCATCGCAAAAGAAACTATATTAAAAAAAAATTATTTAACCGAAACCATTGATACCATTTACTTTGGTGGCGGCACGCCTTCTATTCTAAACCCTACTGACATTGCTTTTTTGTTAAATGAATGCAAAACAAATTTTACCATTAACCCACAAGCAGAAATAACGCTTGAAGCAAATCCAGATGATATAACTGAAGAAAATTTAATTGCCTGGAAAGCCATTGGCATCAACCGTTTTAGTTTAGGCATACAAAGTTTTATGGATGATGAGTTGCAATGGATGAATCGCAGCCACAATGCAGCACAAGCAATGGAAAGTATAGCGTTGATAAAAAAGTATTTTACGAATTATTCCATTGATTTAATTTTTGGAAGCCAGTTATTGAGCAATGAAAAATGGCTTGAAAATATTGAAACAGCACTTTCATTTGAGCCTCCACATTTATCTTGCTACGCATTGACGGTTGAAGAAAAAACTGCTTTGGGAAATAGTGTTTCAAAGAAAAAACTGGCAAACATTGACAACAACAAACAGGCTGAACAATTTGAAACATTAATGCAGCAATTGGAGCTTGCAGGCTACAATCACTATGAAATAAGCAACTACGCAAAACAAGGATTTGAGAGTAAACATAACAGCAGTTATTGGGAAGGCAAGCATTACTTAGGATTAGGTCCATCGGCACATTCGTTTAATGGAATTTCTCGAAGTTGGAATATAGCAAACAATGCTTTATACATTGCTGGCATAGAAAAAAATGAGATGTTTTATGAAGCTGAAACACTTACTTCAACACAGCAATTAAATGAGTATATTATGATTTCATTGAGGCTGAAAGAAGGAGTTAATTTAGTAAATATTGAAGAAAAATGGGGAGCAGCTATTTTGAAGAAACTATTAATAAAGGCGAATATTTTTAGCAAGTCGCAGCATATTATTGAAACCAATAATCATATTCAACTAACAAAGCAAGGCAAATTATTTGCTGATGGAATTGCAAGCGATTTGTTTTTTTAATGGCAGCGTTTGAGTTGTATTGGCTTAATTATTTTATTGCTGTGTTTCATTTGCCTTTAGCTTTGCCACGCAAAAATTATTCTCTTAAAACATAAAACATTTTCAATGAAAATTACAGTAGTAGGTGCAGGTGCAGTAGGTGCAACTTGTGCTGATAACATTGCTCGCAAAGAACTTGCAACAGAATTAGTATTGCTTGATATTAAAGAAGGTATTGCTGAAGGTAAGGCTCAAGATATGATGCAAACAGCAGCATTACTTGGCTTTGATACAAAAATTGTCGGTAGTACAAATGATTACAGCAAAACTGCAAACAGTGATGTTGTTGTTATTACATCTGGCTTACCACGTAAACCAGGTATGACTCGTGAAGAATTAATTGGCGTAAATGCTGGTATTGTAAAAAGCGTTTGCGAAAATGTTTTAAAATATTCTCCTAATACAATTATTGTTGTTATAAGTAACCCAATGGATACAATGACTTATTTGGCATTGCAATCAACCGGCTTACCAAAAAATAGAATTATTGGTATGGGTGGTGCATTAGATTCTGCACGTTTTAAATATCAATTATCAACAACTTTAGGTTGCAGCCCAAGTGATTTGAATGCAGCTGTAATTGGTGGACATGGCGATACTACAATGATTCCTTTAATTCGTTTTGCAACTTGGAACAGTGTTC
Source organism: Chitinophagaceae bacterium (assembly GCA_025363075.1). Classification (GTDB taxonomy): domain Bacteria; phylum Bacteroidota; class Bacteroidia; order Chitinophagales; family Chitinophagaceae; genus CAIVPM01. The sequence goes on from JANYEP010000243.1 coordinate 12,619, forward strand.
CAGTTTCATCTTTATTAAGTGCTGATCAACAAAAACAAATTGTTGCTGATACGATGGTTGGTGGTGCTACACTTACCAAACTTATTGGTACATCTGCTTGGTATGCACCAGGTGCAGCAGGTGCAGCAGTTGTAGAAAGCATTGTTAGAGATCAAAAGAAACAAATTACTTGTTGCGTTGCTCTTGATGGTGAATATGGACAAAAAGATATTTGCCTTGGTGTACCTGTAACCATTGGCAGAAACGGCTGGGAAAAAATTGTAAACTTTGATTTAAACGAAGAAGAAAAAGAATTGTTCAGCAAATCTGCGGATGCTGTAAGAAGTATGAATGACGTTTTAAAAACTTTATAATTACAAAACAAAAAATAGAAAAAAGCCTTACAGCAATGTAAGGCTTTTTTGTTTTTAAAATCAATTCTTGTAGTTATATCTATACATCTAAATAAAATCCTACCTGTCCAAACAATAAAAACTATCTTTTTAAAGTTATTAATAGGTTAAAATAGTTTATGATTAAAGTTATTATTAAGTATTTCTTACAATAACACATAATTCATAAATGGAAAATAAACTATTGATATGAAGATATTCTGCATTGGTAGAAATTATGTTGAGCATGCTAAAGAGTTGGGCAATGCAGTGCCAGAAGAACCTGTGGTTTTTATTAAACCAAAATCTGCATTAACACAAGGGAATGCTACTTTTTATTATCCTCAATTTAGCAACGAACTTCACTACGAAGCAGAGTTGGTATTGCACATTTGCAAAAATGGAAGATACATTCCTGTAAAGCACGCATCAAAATATTACAATCAAATTACAGTTGGTGTAGACTTTACTGCTCGTGATATTCAAAAACAATTAAAGGAACAAGGCTTGCCTTGGGAAAAAGCCAAAGCTTGGGATGGCTCTGCATTTGTGGGCAAATGGCAAGACATTAGTAAATACAAAACGTCAATCAATTTTTCGTTAAACCTCAATGGAACACAAGTTCAAAATGGCAAGAGTGACGATATGATTTTTTCGTTTGATAAAATAGTTGCCAACATTTCAGAATACTTCTCTTTAAACATTGGCGATATGATTTTTACTGGCACACCTGCTGGCGTTGGTGAATGTGTGGTGCAGGATGTATTGGAAGGTTTTCTTGAAGGTGAAAAAGTATTTCAGGTTGAAGTAAAATAAGTTAGCAAAAAAAACGTTATTCTTTTAGTAACCCTATAATAATCCGTTTATGCTAAATCGTGATACCTTACTCAAGGCGTATAAATTAATGATGGCTTCCAAAGTTATGAGCGAAACTTATGACGCTAACAGAACCATCTGCAACTATGTTCACTCCTCTTCTCGTGGACACGAAGCTATCCAAATTGCTACTGGTCTTCAACTTCATCAGCACGACTGGGTTAGTCCTTATTATCGTGATGATGCAATGATGATGGCAATGGGCTTTGAACCATACAAATTAATGCTACAATTATTGGGTAAAAAAGATGATCCGTTTAGTGGGGGTCGCTCTTATTATTGCCATGCAAGTAATGCAGGTAATGGACATCCAGGAATCATTCACCAAAGTAGTGCAACAGGTATGCAAGCAATTCCTACAACTGGTATTGCACAAGGGTTGCAGTATATTGAATTAAATAAATTAACTGTTTTAAATAAAGGTCACGAAGGAGAAAATCCTATCGTGGTTTGTTCAATGGGTGATGGTGCTGTAACAGAAGGTGAAGTGAGTGAAGCTTGGCAATTTGCCGTTTTGAAAAGATTACCAATCATTTATTTGGTGCAAGATAATCAATGGAGCATTAGTGCCAGTGCCGATGAGTTTAGAGCAATGAATGCTTATGAATACGCAGAAGGCTTTAAAGGAATGAAACGTTTGCAATGTGATGGCAGCGATTTTTTGCGTAGCTACGAAACAATGCAAATAGCAATAGAATATGCACGTACAGAGCGTTTACCAGTAATGGTTCACGCAAAAGTTCCTTTATTGGGTCACCACACAAGTGGTGTGCGTAAAGAGTTTTATCGTTCAAGAGAAGATTTATTACGCCACGGTTTATACGATCCTATTCCAAAATTAAGATTATTATTAACTGGTTCTGGCTTCAATGAATTTGAAATTAATGAGGTAGAATCGCAAGTAGGTAAAGATATTTCAGAATCATTTGAAAAAGCACAACTTGCATCTGACCCAGATGTTTCAACTGTTGAAGATCATATTTATGCTCCCACTCCTGTTACGCACGAAGTAGGTATCAGAGAGCCTTGGGGTGGCGAAAAAATAATGATGGTTGATGCTGCATTGCACGCCATTGAAGAGATTATGAGAGAATATCCTGAATGTATTTTTTATGGTCAGGATGTGGGTAAACGTTTAGGTGGTGTGTTTCGTGAAGCTGCAACACTTGCAGAAAAGTTTGGTGATAATCGTGTGTTCAACACTGCCATTCAAGAAGCATATATTGTTGGTTCAACAGCAGGTTTAAGTGCTGTGGGTGTTAAGCCAATTGTTGAAGTTCAGTTTGGAGATTATGTTTATCCTGCCATTAATCAATTGGTTAATGAAATCTCACGTTCTAACTATTTAACCAATGGCAAGTTTCCTGTGCAAATGGTATTGCGTGTGCCTGTTGGTCCTTACGATGGTGGTGGACCATACCATAGTGGAAGTATTGAAAGTACTTTATTAAGCATTAAAGGAATTAAGATTGCTTATCCATCAAATGCTGCTGATATGAAGGGCTTGATGAAAGCGGCTTTCCACGACCCTAATCCTGTTGTAATGCTTGAACACAAAGGGTTATATTGGAGTAAAGTAGCTGGAACAGATGCTGCAAAAACAATAGAACCAGATAGTAATTATATGCTTCCTTTAGGTAAAGCTGCTGTGGCTTTGCAAGCAGATGATGAGAAAGTAAAATCTGGAGAAACCGTTTGTGTGGTTACTTATGGTATGGGTGTGCACATTGCACGAAATGCTGCTAAGGAATTTAATGGAAATGTAGAAGTTGTTGATTTGCGTTCTTTATATCCTTTGGATGAAGAATTAATTTTTGCAGAAGTAAAAAAACACGGTAAAGTAATTGTGCTTAGTGAAGAACAACAGAGTAACTCGTTTGCTGAATCATTATCACTTCGTATTTCAAATGCTTGTTATCATTTCTTAGATGCAAAAGTAGAAGTGCTTGGTGCAATGGATTTACCAGCAGTGCCTATCAATATTGTGCTTGAAAAAGCAATGTTGCCAACCGTTGAGAAATTGGTTGCAAGAATTGAAAAATTAATAGCCTACTAAAAACTACTTAGTTATTTGGTACATAAATTCTAAAAAAAAGCCTTGATAACATTATGTTTCAAGGCTTTTTATATTTTACCCTATAATTTTTAGGCACTTTTCTATCCAAGCTACTATATTTGCAACCCAAAATGGCGAGGTAGCTCAGTTGGTTAGAGCACAGGATTCATAACCCTGAGGCCACGAGTTCAAATCTCGTTCTCGCTACATTCAGCCTCCTTAATTGGAGGCTTTTTTATGTCATTTTTGATTACTATATCACCACATCTTTATTATACTTGTTTCTATATTCTAAAGGCGATATTCCAGTGATTTTTCTAAACACTTCTCTAAAAGCTTTTACATCGTTGTAACCCACGTCATACATTACTTCATTAATGTTTTTGCGTGTGTTTTCAAATGCTTTTTTTGCCGATTCTATTTTCACTCTTTGTGCATATTCAACAGGTGTATTGCCTGTGGCTTTTATAAATCTTCTATCAAAATTTCTTCTGCCCACTGCAAATTTTGTGGATAGATATTCTATAGATATTTTCTCATCAATATTATTTTCAATATATGCCTGTGCTTGTTGCACAACCTCATCTTCGTGTGCTTTTTGACCATTGAAAATGCTGAACGTGGATTGGCTGTTTCTATCCAACTCTATCTGAAAAACTTTAGACAAGAAAATAGCTGTTGGTCTGTCGTAATACTTCTCTACCAAATACATTATTAAGTTTAAAAATGAGTATGCACCACCATTTGTATAAATACCATTTTCATCTGTAATTAGTTTATCAGTTTGCAAGTTGACTTCAGGAAACATTGTTCTAATAGCATTAGTAGCAGTCCAATGTGTGGAGCAAATTTTTCCATCTAACAAACCTGTAGCAGCCAATAAAAATGCACCTGTACAAATGCTGGCAACCTCTGCACCTTGCTTATATTGTTGCTCAATCCAATCTATCAATACTTTATTTTCTTTTAAAGTGCTTTCGTAATTGTGATTTAAAGAAGGAATAATAATGAGATTGGTTTTAACAATAGCTGAAATATTGGTGTGTGGTGACACACTAAATAAACCATCGTAGAATTCTACTTTTTTTGAAAGTCCTGCCAACTCAATTTTAAATAACTCTCTTTTGCCATTAGCCTTTCTATATTCATTTGCTTTAGTAAAAATTTTATAAGCACCAACAATGCTGCTTAAATTATTTTCTCCATTAGGCACCACTATAGTTAAATGTTTCATTGAAATTATTTGTGCAAAGATAAAAAATCAACTTGTCCAAATCAGCCCACAACAAAGTCTATTTTGCACCCTGTTAAAGTTATATTTAGACAATATGTTTGCATTCTAAAAATTAAGGAAATGGCAATAATGACTGTGATTTATAAAACACCGAACGACAAAGACTTTTTTGAGAAACATTATTTTGAAGTACACGTTCCTTTGGCAAAACAATTACCTGGATTAATAAAGTATGAAATTAATGATGGCTCAATAACTTCCACAACAGGACATTCTGATGTGTATCGCATAGCTAATTTATACTTCGATTTTATTGAGACTATGATGAATGCTTTTCAATCAGAAATAGGACAACAATGTGCTGCTGACAGAAAAATTTTGGCAAGCAATGATGAAGTGCAGATTTATATTTACGACACAAAAATTCTATAACATATTATTTAATTAATAACACTAAAAAAACAAAAATGAACACAACACAAACAGCCGTTAAAATGGTTTTAGACAGATGGTATGCCTCCATCAAAAATTGCAACAGCATATTTGAATTGTTGACTGACGAGCAATTGGAAAAAGAAATTGCACCCAACAAAAACAGGGGTATTTATTTGCTTGGACATTTGGTAGCTGTTCACGATGATATGATTAGATTATTGGATTTGGGTGATAAATTATATCCTGAATTGTTTGAACCATTTATTAAAGCAGCAGATAAAACAGTTGCTGAAATACCTACTGCTGCTACATTACGAGGTTTTTGGAACAAGCAAAACGAAGTGTTGGCTGAAAAGTTCAATAGCTTATCGGTAGAAGATTGGTTTCAAAAACATACTGCTGTTTCAGCAGAAGATTTTGCCAATGAACCACATCGTAATAAACTAAATATTATCATTACCAGAACAAGCCATTTGCAATATCACACAGGGCAAATAGTATTACTAAAACCATAGAAAATGACAACATCAAATTTTACAACAACTATAACAGTTAACCATTCTACTAAAAAAATTTTTGATGCCATTAACAATGTGAGTGGTTGGTGGCAAGGTGAAGTTACAGGCAACACACAACAAGTTAATGATGAGTTTGAATATAGAATGAAAGACATTCATTTCTCAAAACAAAAAGTGGTTGAGTTGATACCTAACCAAAAAGTGGTGTGGCTAGTTACAGATAGTAACTTAAGCTTTGCAAAAAACACAAGCGAGTGGACAGGAACTAAAATTATTTTTGATATTACTGAAGCAAATAATAAAACACAAATTCGTTTTACTCAAGAAGGATTAGTAAATGAATTTGAATGTTATGATGCTTGTTCAAATGCGTGGGGATTGCTTGTTGGACAAAGTTTATATAGCCTTATAACTACTGGCAAAGGGAAGGATGTGTTTTAAAACAACAATATTTACGAAAAATAAAAGAGCAGCACAAGGAAGTGCTGCTTTTTTATTTTACCTGAGTAAACAATATATAATTTGTAAAACGTTATTAAACACAATAGTTTTTTAAAATAATTTTTTAAAAACTGTCAAATTTCTATAAGAGAAAAAAA
>JANYEP010000225.1 GCA_025363075.1 Chitinophagaceae bacterium
CTAAAATTTCTATGATTACTCCCGAGGAGGAAACTACGCTTGCACAGAAAATTAAAATGGGTAATCAAAGGGCGTTGGACAAATTGGTACAAGCCAACCTAAGGTTTGTGGTATCTGTTGCAAAACAATATCAGCACCAAGGGTTAAGTTTAAGCGATTTGATTAATGAAGGAAATCTTGGTCTTATTAAAGCGGCTCAACGTTTTGATGAAACCAAAGGGTTCAAATTTATTTCTTATGCAGTTTGGTGGATTCGTCAATCTATTTTGCAAGCATTGGCAGAGCAAGGAAGATTGGTGCGTTTACCTCAAAATAAAATTGGTACTTACAATCGTGCAAATAAAGCCTATATGGCATTTGAGCAAGAACACGAGCGTGAACCAAGTACAGAAGAGCTGAGCGATATTTTGGAAATGAGCGAGACCGAAATTAATAATATTTTTCAAAGTAATACAAGACACACCAGTCTCGATGCACCAGTACACGAAGCAGAAGATGTTGCAATGGGCGATTTGCTTGAAGGTAGTGATGATACAGATGAAAATGTGATGAAAGATAGTTTGCGTGAAGAAATTAAAAGAGTTTTAAAAAGCCTTAGCCCAAGAGAAGCAGAAATTGTGAATGCTTATTTTGGTTTAAATAGTGATGGCACTACCATTGAGCAAATTGGAATGAAATATGACTTGACAAAAGAACGTATTCGCCAGATTAAAGAAAGAGCTATTAAGCGTTTACAAAAAGCTAGATATAGCAATGCTTTGAAAGCTTATTTAGGGTAATAAATTTCTTGATAAAATATTAAACAAATAGCCCACAATTTATTGTGGGCTATTTGTTTTTACAGAACTGCAATAGTTTACTTTAAATTAAAGCTCAAAGGAACATTTATTTTAACAGAAACATTTCTTCCCATATTGAACACACCCATTCTGTTGGTTATATTATTTGTGTCCTCATATTTTAACCTGCTCAAATGATTTTGGTAGGCTACATCAGCCAAATTATTTACGCCAACCAATACACTAAAAATTGCTTTTTTATTGGAAATAACGTCTCCACCAAAACCAAGATTTAGTAGTGTGTATGCAGGGCTTGTTGTTTCGGTATTAAATGTTGCAAAAATATTATTTTGTGCAAAATAATTATCTGCTTCAAATTTTAGATACACATTTTTAAATCGTTTACCCACACTTTTAAAGTCTCCTTTCAATTCACTTAACAACCTTGGTTGTGGCATAAATGGAAGATTTTTTGAACCATAAAATTCATTAGCAAACTGACCAGAAACAAAAGAAAAACTATTTTCAAAATGCAGCCAGTCTAAAGGATGTGGGTGGATGTCTAAATTGGCTTCAAAGCCCATCAGTACTGCATTTGATTGATTGAATTGAAATGCCTTTATCGAGCTTCCATTAACATTAACTAAAGAGTCACTACCTAAAGATGAACTTAGTTTATTGTAAAAAATATAATGATTAATGGCATTGTAAAATGTGTTAACCGAAAAGCTAATATGCTCACTACTTACCTCTACACCAGCATCAAGCTGAAAGGAAGTTTCGGATTGCAATTGATTGTTTCCATATTCATATCTGTTGGTTCCTTCGTGAGCACCATTGCTGCTTAACTCGCTCACATTTGGAGCTCTAAAACCTCTTGCAATATTCAGTTTAAAGGTTAGTTTATCATTTGCATTATAGCTTGCTCCAATGCTTCCTGTAAAGTTTGTGAAGTTTTTGCTTAATGCAGTAAAACGATTAATACCATTCTCTTGAAACGCTTTGGTAATAAGGCTTCTATAATCACTTCGAATACCCCCAGTTACAGAAATTTTGTTGAAAGATTTCTTTGTAACCACAAAGCCACCAATGTCAAATTGATGATATTCTGGTATCAAAACTTCGGCTGCCTTATTTTGATTTTGTTGTTGCATACCATTAACACCAACACTTGTTTTCCACCCTTTTTTTTCCTGAAAATGGTATTGAATATTGTAGTTGATTGTTTGCAAATCAAAGAACAAATTGGGTGTTGTAGCAGCAAGATTATCACCAAACTCTTTACGTTTATTTTCCTGGTAAGCAAGGTTAAAAGTAATTCTTCCTTTCTTTAAATTAATGTTGTTATCAATACCTATTTTAAAATGGTTGATGAGTTGATATGGCGTAAAAAAATCCCTGCTATTCAGCTCATCATTTGTAGCAATATGTTCTTGTGGGGTTTCTGCAAACACAGTGAACAAGCCACTTGCAGAGTCTCTTGAACCCTCTATCAATCCCAGTTTCTGATTAAAATTACTGATTAATAAATGAGCGAATCCCCATTGTTTATTGATGCCAATATAACCACCAAAATTTTGTTCTTTGTAGCTGCTGTTAAATACTTTTCCATCATATTTATTTTCATAATTACCAGCTGATTTATAACTTCCATAAACGTTCCAGTTAAACCCACTTTTTAAATGTCCTGCAACATTTGCATTGGTGCTATACATTTTATTGTTGTCTAAATATCCAAGGTTAATATTTGATTTTATGGTGCCTTGTTGTGTTGGTTGATTTGAAATTAAATTCAACACGCCAGCCATTGCATCACTGCCATACATCAATGATGCTGCACCTTTCAGCACTTCTACTTTTTGAATACTTGCTTCATCAACTTCAATTCCGTGTTCGTCACCCCACTGTTGTCCTTCTTGCCTGATGCCATCGCTGATAGTAACCATTCTGTTGTAGCCTAGCCCACGAATTACTGGTTTTGCAATAGCTGGACCAGTTGTGAGGATAGACAAGCCAGAGACATTTTTTGATAAAGCATCTATGATGTTTGTTGAAGAACTATGGAATAAATCTGTTTTTGAAATGATAACAACAGGCTGTGGTGAGTTCTTAACTTTTGTTGCAGATGTAGTGCCAGTAACGGTTACAGCCTCTTGCTCAACAATGGTTTCAACAAGTGAAAAGTTTTTAATGATGTTGCCGTTGATTTCAATTGTTTCAATTATGCTTGCATAACCTTGGTAACTTACTTCGACTAAATACTTGCCTGATGGAAATGTTGAGGTAATAAAACTTCCATCTTTTTTGCTAATTGCACCAACTTTAGCATCGTGAATAAATACAGAAGCACCTTGTAGAGGTTGTTTTGTTTTGGCATCACTAACAATGCCACTTAAAGTTGATTTTATCCCATTTGCTTTAGCTAAAGTGAAAATGGAAAAATATGATAATATGAAAATGAGTATATATTTCATTGTATTTTTTTATAAATAATTAAAAAGCATTGATAGTATTATCAATACAAAATATAATTCAATAAAATGCATTTAACCCTTGCATTTATTGAGTTTGAAGTGAAAGTGAGAAATGAAATTAACAAGCAGGAGGACCTCTTAAATAAGCAGTGCATTCATTTATACAAACAATATGCTTATTGAAATATTGCTGAAAAACAAAATGGGAAACTAATACAAAATCAAGTGAAAATTCAACAGAACTAATGAACGGCATTTCAACCACCAGATTATCAAACTGACAGTTAAAGCCAGTTGCAGCAATATTGGTGTGATGATGCGAAACACATTTTTCTTTATAGCTATGATTGTGTTGTGTTATAGCATCGTGCAAAAACTTTTTTGGAGTAGCACCAAAAGCAAAAACCAACAACAATAATGCTGCAATAAATTGTCGTATGTTGTTTTTATTAGTCTTCACTGGTTTAATGTCGCAAAAATAGCGAAATGATTTTTAGTATAAATTGAAGTTGTAAATAAAAATTACCACTCAACAAACTCATCAACTTCAATAAACTGATTTTCTTTTTTTTCTAAAATGTGTGTTGAATTTCCGTTGGTAATTACAAGAAAACTTGCTTGCAATTGTGAGTGATAGGAGAGGACTTGTTGCAATACACTTTCATCCATTTTAATATTCATTTGTTTGCATTCAACAATCATCCAAGGCACATCATTTTTATAAACTACAATATCAAAACGTTTTTTTAGCTCACCTACATTTATCTCTTTCTCAATGGCAATAAGGCTTGCAGGATATTTTTTTACATCAACTAAGTATCTAACAAAATTTTGACGCACCCATTCTTCTGGCGTTAATACAAGCCACTTACGCCTCAATTCGTCATATATAAATTCTTTGTTATTTTCTTCTCTTATTTTAAAATCAAACTTGGGGTATGCTACATTTATCACTTAATAAAACTTATTTGTTTATTTTTACAATATTATAGAATGTTAAATGAATGATTGATTTATGAAAACAAAACAAGAGATTGTAGATAATTGGTTGCCGAGATACACAGGTGAA
>JANYEP010000255.1 GCA_025363075.1 Chitinophagaceae bacterium
GCAGAAGAACTGTTTGCTTTTCTAAGAAAGATGATATGCACTATGGAATTATCAAAACATATATTTATCACAGAAATGCTGCCTAAAACACAGCATACATTTTAAATCACTACCGAAATTTTAAATGAGCAAAACAAAAGATATAAACAACAGGTCATAAATGATAGCCTTACTTTAAAGGAGATAGAACATTCAATTAAAAATCAAATTCAAATCCAAAAAGAAACCAAAAGTATAAATCAGTCTCTCAATTCTAATGTACAAAAACAAGATTCAATTTATTTAAATCAATTAGGGTTAAATAAGCAAATTACTCGAACTTTAAACCAATTTCAGCCTTTTGGGATAAAGTTTACATTAGAAATTGATATTTTGAATGATACTGTAAAGTCATTGGAGTCTATCAAAAATGCTATTGTAATAATCGACAGTTTGACAGATAAAAGAAGTTTTTTACAAATGAAGAAAGATGCTGTATTATCTAAGTATAATTTATGGATTGGTGGGTTTCTGAGTAGTAACAGAAAAGATGAATTTTATATCCAAATACCCCCAGAAAGTGAGTTTTATGAACGATTTGCTATTCTTGGTGAAGCTGAATTTCAGATGAAAGTATATCCAGTAAAAAAAGAACTAATAAATCAATTAAGCACTCCAGATGCAAATTTGAATGGGGTTTTTTTAGCGTTAGGTAAAGCATTATTTAATAACACAAAAAAAACATTTTCATACAAGTCTTTTTATAAGAATGATTTTGATATTTCAATTGCATATTTTCCGAGAATAAAAAAAATGAGGGTTTCTTTCGTAATAAAAGACATAGAAATAATTCACGATGAAGGCTATATTAGAAGTTCGAATGATTTTCATAATATAAATTTAGATTTACAACTTATGAGTATTCCATTTCACAATGCTAAACTATATAGCTTTGAATTTCTTTTTCCTCCTAATTACTCAAATAAATTGGTAGGCAAAACTGAAATGTTCAAAGAATATAATTTTTTATGTGGTCAAAAAGATCATTGTTTTGAAATTCTGTTTAGAGATTAAATCACTTTTACATACACGTATTTAAAATCAAATTACTATCAAACAAAAGTGTTTTAAAAGTGATAACAAAAAATGCTCTACATCGTCCCTAAATACTCTTCCAACTCCATTTCAGTCTTATACCTTACTTCCCTTGCTTTGCTACCAAGGTTAGGGCCTACAACACCAGCACGTTCTAATTGATCCATTAAACGCCCAGCACGATTATATCCTAACTTCATTCTACGTTGTATTAATGATGTACTACCAACCTGATTTTGCACAATCAACCTTGCTGCATCTTCAAACAATGGATCTTTTTCATTGACGTCCAACCCTCCACTTTTTTCCAATTCTTTTTCATCAACATACTCTGGCAAATAAAATGGTTGTGGATAGCCTTGTTGGTTGCCAATGGCTTCACAAATTTTATCAACTTCGGGTGTATCAACAAACGCACATTGCACACGAGTAATCTCGCCATTATAGCTAATCAGCATATCACCCTTACCTATTAATTGCTCTGCACCACCAGCATCTAAAATAGTTCTGCTATCAATTTTACTACTTACTTTAAATGCAATACGTGCAGGGAAATTTGCTTTAATTGTACCAGTAATAATGTTTACAGAAGGACGCTGTGTAGCAATGATTAAATGAATACCAATGGCACGTGCAAGCTGTGCCAGTCTTGCAATTGGCATTTCAACTTCCTTACCAGCAGTCATAATTAAATCAGCAAATTCATCTACTACCAAAACTATAAATGGTAAAAATTGATGACCTTTTTGTGGGTTAAGCTTTCGTGCAATAAACTTCTCGTTATACTCTTTAATGTTTCTGCAACCAGCTTCTTTAAGCAAGTCATAACGATTATCCATTTCAATACACAAGGCATTTAAAGTGGCAACAACTTTTTTGGTATCTGTAATAATACTTTCTTCTTCACCAGGCAATTGAGCTAAGAAATGTTTTTCAATAACCTTATATAAACTCAACTCTACTTTCTTAGGATCAACCAATACAAACTTCAATTGCGATGGATGTTTTTTATATAACAATGAAACCAGCAAGGTATTGATACCAACAGATTTTCCCTGACCTGTAGCACCAGCCATCAACAAGTGAGGCATTGTAGCAAGGTCAACAATAAAGTTTTCGTTGTCAATTTTTTTACCAATGGCAATAGGCAAAGAGAATGCTGAGTTCTGAAATTTTTCGCTTGCCAGCAAGGTTTTCATACTCACAATTGTCTTCTTCAAATTAGGAACTTCTATACCAATAGTACCTTTACCAGGAATAGGTGCAATGATACGAATGCCAAGTGCTGCAAGGCTTAGGGCAATATCATCTTCCAAATTTTTGATACGTGAAATACGCACACCAGGTGCAGGAACTATCTCATACAAAGTAACTGTTGGTCCCACAGTTGCAGCTATTCTTTGTATCTCTATATCATAGTTTTTTAATGTGGCTATAATCTGGTTTTTATTGGCTTCCAACTCTGTAGCATCGTGAATGATTTTTTCACTACCGTGCGTTTCCAATAAATCAATGTGAGGATATTTATAGTTGGCTAAGTCCAATGTTGGTTCATAGTTAGTGCCAATGCTGCCCACACTTAATTTCTCTAATTCCGTTTCTTCAATCTCACTTTCAAATTCCTCAACAGCAACTTCTTCTTCCACTTCTTTAATCTCTAAAGGCAAATCATTTGTAGCAACAAACTTTTCTTTTGGCGTTGATACAACTTCTTCAAATGCAGGCATAGTAACAGTTACACCATCTTTATACAAATCGTTAATTGATTTTCCAGTTGGTGGTTTCCATTCTTCTTCATTGGCAACTACAAGTTCTGTGGCATCAACTTCTTCTGCTTCTTTTTCTACAATATCAAATGGAACTTGTTCATCGTTTTCAATCTCTATATTCGTTAATGGGTTTACCACACCTTTAAGTTTATTGCCACTAATTGGCATTCCATTTTCATCCAATTCAAATTCACCAAACTTTATATCAGCATCCTTATCATCTTGTATAAATAATCTTCCTTCATTTATGGATTCATCTTCAATGAAAGCCTCCTTCTCATTAGTTTCAATAGCTTCAACGGTAGTTTTTTTCTTTCTTTCAGGCAACTTAAATGTTGGATTGAATTTCCAAATAAAATAGACAAAATAGACCAAGCATAAAATTGCACCTGCACCAAACTTTCCTAATATTCCACACAACCAATTTGAAGTAAAATCACCTACTGCACCACCCCAACTAAGTTGACTATTGGTAGCAATAAAAGCCAATGTGGTACTGAAGAGAACAAGCGAAGCACCAACATATTTTAGGTTTTTAACAAGCGAAAAAATATTTTTCCCAAACAATAAATTAATCCCTAAAACAAAAAAGAAACTACATAAAATAATAGATGCCACACCAAACCCATTGAACACTATATTATGTGCTATGTAAGCACCAATTGTCCCCATCATATTGTGAACCTTAGGAGCATCTGTTCCAAAAACTTTAATTCCTGCATTGTGAACAATGTCTTGATCTTCTTGCCAACTAAACAAGTAAGACACGATTGCAACAAACAAAAAAATGGTTAGCAACAAACAAGTTGCTCCCAAAATTTTTGTGGTACGTTCATCTTTTACCACTTCAGCAACGGTTACTTCAACCTCTTTGTCCTCGTTTAATATATCAGGGTTGGGAGCTGGTGGTGCTTTTGTTTTTAATTTATTAGCCATAACTACACAGAATAATTGTGTAAGATAATTGGGTGCATATTTTGAAACGGTGTTGTGGAATACTTTTTTGTTTAACAGAGATACTATGGCTTTAAGTGGATAACTAAAAGTTGGCAACAAGCTTGAGATTACACAAAAAAAATACCGCTTCCTGAAGGAAACGGTACTTAACATTCATCCACTATGAAAACAAAAAATTATTTTACTTGATCAATGATAGCTTTAAAGCTTTCAGGATTGTTCATAGCCAAATCAGCTAATACTTTTCTATTTAATTCAATTCCTTTAACAGCACATTTGTTGATAAATTGGCTGTAAGTCATACCTTCTTCACGAACAGCAGCGTTGATACGAGCAATCCATAAAGTGCGGTATTCTCTTTTCTTTAATTTACGACCCACATAGCTGTAAGTCATCCCTTTTTCAACAATATTTTTGGCTACGGTATAAACGTT
>JANYEP010000024.1 GCA_025363075.1 Chitinophagaceae bacterium
GCGAAAATAAAATCATTATATGCCTGTGGCAAATACTTACTTGCTGTACTATTTCCTGGTCCAACACCAAATAAAATGCTACCATTTGCAATGGCAATATTGGCTTGCTGCCTTTGATAAGGAGCAGCAGAGTCGCTTGCATATTTAAAATCTTGAACACGTTTTACCCAAGTTCCAAAACGACCAAAAGATTTTATTTTTTCGGCAACAGCAGGCTTATCAGTTTCAGCTTGGTTGCCATTGTAAGTAATAATTGCAACTGCAACAATTAATGCAATTGGAATAAGTGCTATACAAACTGTTAAGAAAATATGTTTGATACTAACCCTTCCAATATACATTATTAACAAGGCTGTAAAGCCTGTTAATGCTGCATTTGAAAGGTTTGCGGGGAATATAAAACCACATATTAAAGCAACAGGTATAATGATTGGAAGAAACCCTGTTTTAAAATCTTTAATCATCTCTTGCTTCTTGCTTAGCACTTTTGCTAAGTACATAAATAGTGCAAGTCGGGCAAAATCACTAGTTTGAATTGTTAGCTTTATAATGGGTATTTGCAGCCATCTGCTCCCTTCATTTATTTTGGCTCCAAAAAGCCAAGTGTAAATTAATAGTGGTACAGCAATGATAATGCAGTAGGTTGCTATTCTTGAAAAAAATGTGTAATTTATTTGGTGTAAAAAATATATGAGGATTAAGCCAACACAACTAAATGCAACTTGTTTAAACAAGAAAAATTCTGTGTTGCCGTGATATTTTTTATATGCCAAAGAGCCAGTTGCACTATACACCACAAGTATAGAAATAAGTGACAAGAGAATTACAATACCCCAAATAAATCTATCACCTCGAGCTCTTGCCAAAAGTGCATTACCACTATCTTTCAATTGTGGCAATTCTGAAAATAATTTATCGGAAGTTTGTTTAAACATTTTATATTTCGGTTCAAGCAAATTGTATTAAACCCAATAATAGCAATAGCTTGAAAGTAGTTATTAAATTATAATGCTAATACAGCAGCTTTAAATTGCTTGCCTCTGTCTTCATAATTTTTAAATAAATCAAAACTTGCACAAGCTGGACTTAACAACACAGCATCGCCTTTTGTTGCTAACTTAAAGCAAGCAGCAACACATTTTGCTGCACTATCTGTCTCAACAATTTTTGGTGCTATTTTTTTAAACGCTGTCTTGATTTTTTCATTGTCAACACCAAGACAAACAATGGCTTTCACTTTATCTTTCACAAGCTCTGCAATCAATGAATAATCATTGCCTTTATCAGTTCCACCAAGCACAAGAATTGTAGGCTTTGTCATACTTTCTAAAGCATACCAAGTGCTGTTAATGTTGGTTGCTTTGCTGTCGTTGATAAATTCAACACCACGAACAGAAGCAACACTTTCCATTCGATGTTCAAGTCCTGCATAATCAGAAATTGCTTCACGAATTTTTTCTTTGCGAATGCCAACTGTTGTGGCTGCAATGCAGGCTGCCATAGTGTTTTGTTGATTGTGTTTACCTTTTAAGGCGAAATCATAAATACTCATCGAAACTCTTTCTTCTTGAATTCGAGTCATCATTTGATCGCCTTTAATGTGTCCTCCTTTTTTAATTTCTTGTCTCATAGAGAATGGTAGTGGGTTTGAGTGAATGGTTAGTAATTGTAAGTATTTTTGAATCACTTCATCATCGGCATTGTAAATGAAAAAATCATCTTCCGTTTGATATTTAGTGATGCTAAATTTTGCTTTTATATAGTTTTCAAATTTGTAATCGTATCTATCTAAATGGTCTTCTGTAATGTTTAATAACACTGCAACATCTGGTCGAAAAGTTTGTATATCGTCTAACTGAAAAGAACTAATTTCTGCTACATAATATTCCTTTGGAGCTTCTGCTATTTGCCTTGCTATACTGTAACCAATATTGCCAACCAATGCACAATCAAGCCCTGCATGTTTACAGATATGATATATTAAACTTGTTGTGGTACTTTTTCCATTTGTGCCAGTAATACCAATTATTTTACTACTCCCCTTGTATCTGTAAGCAAGTTCAAACTCACTGATTACAGCTATTCCAACGTTTCTAATTTTTTTTACTAATTCATTTTTATCTGAAATACCTGGACTCTTCATCACTTCATTTGCACTTAAAATTTTAAGCTCACTGTGTCCGCCTTCTTCAAATTCAATTTCATTTTTAATCAACTCATTTTTGTAATGTTCTTTAATTATTCCACCATCACTTACAAAAACATCATAGCCTTTTTGCTTTGCTAATAAAGCAGAGCCAATGCCACTTTCGCCAGAACCTAATATGATAATTTTTTTATTCAATTTGTTTATCTAATTTTCAAAGTCATAATACTTGTTACAACTAATAGTATTGTTATAATCCAAAATCTCAGTGAAATTTTATTTTCGTGAAAGCCTTTCTTCTGATAATGATGATGCAATGGACTCATTAAGAAAACTCTTCTTCCTTCACCATATTTTTTCTTTGTGTATTTAAAGTATGCAACCTGAATGATGACACTTAAATTCTCAACTAAAAAGATTCCGCAGAATATTGGTATTAATAATTCTTTATGAACAATAATTGCAATAGATGCAATGATTCCACCTAAAGCCAAGCTACCTGTATCGCCCATAAAAACCTGTGCTGGATAAGCATTGTACCATAAAAAGCCAATACAAGCTCCAACAAAAGCACCAACAAAAATGGATAGCTCACCAAGATTTGGTATGTACATTATGTTTAGATAATCGGCAAAAACATAGTTCCCACTCACATATACAAAAACGCCCAAACCTGCACCAATAATGGCACTCACACCTGCAGCCAAGCCATCTAAACCATCTGTTAAATTTGCACCATTGCTTACCGCTGTGATGATGAGGGTAACAATTAAAATATAAACAATCCAAGTGTATTTTTCCGCACCATTACCCATCCAGCTAACTAATTTGCTATAATTGAACTCGTGTCCTTTTACAAATGGAATGGTAGTTATCGGCGTTTTAACTTTTACATAATATCTTTCTTTACCATCAATTTTTCTTACTATAACATTGCTATCTTTTGCTAACCTTTCGCCTTGTTGTAGTGCAGTATGAATGTTTGAAGATGCAGTTTGTATTTGTCTTTCAACTGTTACTGCATTGTTAAAATAAAGTGTTACTCCAATGATAATTCCTAAACCAACTTGTCCAATAATTTTAGATTTCCCAGCAAGTCCATCACTATCTTTTTTCTTATAAGAATCGCCTTTTGCAAAAGCTAATTTTTTTGAACGTATTTTAAAATAATCATCTAAAAAGCCAATAAAACCAAGCCATACAGTACATAGCACCATTAATCTTATATAAACTTTATCAAGATTTGCAAACAATAATGTTGGAATTAAAATGCTTAATAAAATAATGATACCACCCATTGTTGGCGTTCCTTTTTTTTGCATTTGCCCTTCAAGCCCTAAGTCTCTAACACTTTCGCCAATTTGTTTTTTTTGCAGATAAACAATTATTTTTTTTCCATAAACAGTTGCAATAATCAACGACAATAAAATAGCCATTGCAATACGAAATGTTTGATACTGAAATAATCCAGCACCAGGAATATTATAGTGTTTATTAAGCCAAGTAAATAAATGGTACAGCATTTAGTATTAATTGTGAATTATGAATGTTGCGTTAATAATTCCTTTAAAATTTCTTTATCGTCAAAAGGATATTTTACGCCATTTATATCCTGATATTTTTCGTGTCCTTTGCCTGCTATAAGTATTATATCTTCTGCATTTGACATCATCACAGCAGTTTTAATTGCTTCCTTTCTATCGGCAATTGATATACGTTTTCTTTGTGCAGAACTACTTAATCCAACTTCCATATCTCTCAATATTTCTGCTGCATCTTCTGTTCTTGGGTTATCGCTTGTTAAAATAACTTTATCACTTAAATCACAAGCAACTTGTGCCATTATTTGTCGTTTAGTTTTATCTCTATCACCACCACACCCAACAACAGTAATAATTTGTTCGTGCCCTTTTCTCAACTTTTTTATTGTTGCTAAAACATTCTCTAAAGCATCTGGTGTGTGAGCATAATCTACAATTCCAATAACCAAATTGTTACCAATAATATAATCAAATCTTCCTTCAGCTCCTGTTGTCAAACTCAGTGCTGTCAACACTTTCGCTTTATCTTCATTCAAACACATAGCAGTGGCATAAACAGCTAAAAGATTGTAAGCATTAAACTCTCCAATCAATCTAAAATGCACTTCAATATCATTGACCAACATTTGTAAGCCAGTAAGTGCATTGTCTAAAATTTTCCCTTTGAAATTTGATGGAGACTTTAAACTATAGTAATATTTCTTGGCATTTGTATTTTGCAACATCACTTCTCCTCTTCTATCATCTGCATTAGAAATTGCAAAAGATGATGATGGAAGATTATCAAAAAATGCCTTCTTAACTTTTATATATTCATCAAAGGTTTTATGATAATCCAAATGATCGTGAGTGATATTGCTAAATATTCCACCAGCAAAATGCAGCCCTGTAATTCTATGCTGATGAATAGCGTGGCTACTGCATTCCATAAAAACGTGCGTACAATTTGCATCAAACATTTTTACTAATAATTCATTTAAACTAATAGCATCTGGTGTTGTATGTGTTGATGGAATAATATCATTTGCAACTTGATTTTGAACAGTTGAAATCAATCCACATTTATATCCAAGCTGTGTAAACAATTTGAATAAAACCGTTGCTATTGTTGTTTTTCCATTAGTTCCTGTTACACCAATAAGTTTAATTTTCTTTGACGGTTCATCATAAAATTGATGAGCCATTAATGCAACTGTTTCGTGTGTACTATTTACTTGCAAATAGGTAACGTTATCAATAGCCTCTTTTGGAAATTCTTCACAAACAATAACACTTGCACCAAGTTCTATTGCTCTGTTTATGTAAGAATGACCATCAGTTTTTTCTCCTTTAATTGCTACAAACACAAAATTTTCCTGCACCAATCTTGAATCAATAGCAATACCTAAAACAGTTTTATCTGTTGAGCCTTGCACTGATTGAAGATGCACTTTGTATAATATGTTTTGCAGTATTTTCATTAATTCAATCCAATATTTATTGTTTGTCCATAAGCTATTTTGCTACCTTCAACAATAGATTGATTGTTGACCTTTCCTTTGCCATTTATATTTACTTTCAAACCCATTTCTTCACATAAGTAAACAGCATCTTTTATATTCATACCTTTTAATAGTGGCATTGTTTTTCTATCCATCTTTTTGGCTGAAATATTGATGAGGCTTGACTTTCCGCTGGTATTAATCCATTCATCAGCTATACCAATATTTTCATTGTACTTAACTCCTACTCTATTCATCACATATTTCATATCATCTTTATAACCACTATAAAAAATATTGCTACTATCTTTTTTTGCAAATTGATTTTGTGGTGATGGTGTATTTTTAACATAAGTAGTGTAGAGCCTATCAGCAATTTCTTTAAAGACTGGACCAGCTACTTTAGCCCCAAAATGTTCTGCTGCATTTTGCTTGTTTACGATAATTACAAGACAAGTGTATTGAGGATTATTTGCAGGAAAAAAACCAGCGAATGATGATTGATAAATTAAGTTTGAGTAATTAATATGTCCATCAGCAAAATACGATGTGCCTGTTTTTCCTGCCACTAAATATGCACTACCCTTGAAGAGATTTTTTGCAGTTCCACCATCGTTATTGCAAACACCAATCAAACATTTTTTTGCTGCCGATAAAGCAGAATCGCTGCATAGCTTCTCATTCAACACTATTGGCTCAAACTCTTTAATAGTAAGCCCTTCATTACGAATGGCACTTACTAAATATGGCTTCATCATTTTGCCATTATTTGCAATTGCATTATATAATGTAAGCGTTTGCATAGGGGTTACACTTACACTATAACCATGTGCCATCCAAGGCAATGTTGTAGCTTCCCATCCTCTGGTTTTAGGCTTATGAACTTCTGGTGGGGTTTCTCCAACTAGCTCAACTCCGCTAACTGTATCCATTCTAAATTGATGAACTTTATTAATAAAATTCATTGGATTATTTCCATAAGCAGCATAGGCCATTTTTGCCATACCAACATTGCTACTTGCTTCAAATGCTTGTTTTGCAGTAAGGATTCCACCGTGGTGTTCATCAGCGTCTCTAACAACTCTATCAAGAAAATTCCAAGTACCATTTTCTGTATTTACCAGAGTACTAAGATTGATTTTTTTATCATCTAACAATGCCAAAAGTGTTACTAATTTGAACGTGCTTCCTGGCTCACTCTTTAATAAAGCGAAATTTTTTAACTCATAATAATCGCCTTTATCATAAACTATTTTATGCTTGATAGTGTTTGAATCTAAACCCAAATTAGCAATAGCTTTTATCTTACCAGTTTTGGTTTCCATAACTATTGCACACCCTTGATGAGCTTGATTTGTGTACATCATATTTAACAAAGCATTCTCTGTAATTTCTTGTGTCAATACATCAATAGTTGTAATAATATCTTTACCATTTTCTGCTTCGCTTTCAGCAGATTCATCAATAGGCACAGGCACTCCACCCTCATACCTCACTGTTCTAACGCCATTAACACCTCTTAAAATAGAATCAAAACTTAACTCTAATCCAACCTTATTTTTTTCCCTATCTAACCCAATTGTTCTAAAAGCCAATTGTCCATAAGGATTCTTTCGTTTAGACTTTACTTCAACAATAAAACCACTAGTATTTCTTCCTAGTTTTACTAAATGAAAAGTGTTTAATTGCTTGTATTGTTCGTAACTAACATTTTTTAAAAACGAATAGTATCTTGTTGTTTTTTTGTACTCTGCAACCAATATTTTTTTGTATTCCATTTGAGTATGATCTTGAAAAAGATTGCTCAACTCAAGGCTTAATGAATCTATATTTTTATAAAATTTTTTTCCATTATCTGCACGCAATCCTTCAGCAGCAAAGTCTATATAAATATCAAATTGAGGAATGCTAGTGCAAAGCATCTTACCATCTTCACTATAAATTGTTCCCCTTTCTGCAACTACTGTATCAGTTCTTTGATGCTTGCTTTCATTAACACTACGCCAATAATTACCTTGAGATTGTTGTATATAAGCAGCTCTACCAATGATAAGTAAACAAATACCTATGATGATAAAAAAACTTATATAAGCTCTTGATAATATGTCGTCCTTTATATCCATTAAAGTAAATCCTTATTTTTCTTGTTGTGCTGTTTGTAGTCTTTTTGGAACTTCGTTACTTATGTGTAAACCCAATGGTGATGCAGCTTTTACTACCTCTCCCTCTTCACTTTTTTTCATCACTTCACTCTTCACTGTTTTATATTGATATTGTAAATCCTTTAACTCTATTTGAACATTGCTAATAGAACGATTTGTTTTATCTGTCCAATGACCATAGGCTATGTATAGCACTCCTAATAAAGCGACGTATAAAAAGAATACAAGATTTGCATTAATCCATTTTGTTTGAAACAGATTTGTAACACCTGATTTTGGTGTCTTTTTAGTTTGTTCTGGAGAAATAGGGGCAGTCGTTTCTGTCACGGATTATTTTTTATATTAGGGTATTTATATTTTTTCTTTGAAACTATTGTCATTGTTACTCTTCAGCAACCTTAAAATTTTTTATTATTTCGTCAGCACATTATCAAATCAGCACATCACATTCTCTCAACTACCCTCAACTTTGCACTTCTACTTCGTGTGTTTTTTTTCAATTCTTCAGCACTTGCTTCAATAGGTTTTTTAGAAATGGGCTTAAATATTTTTTCTTTAACAGTTGTTGAAAAAGGATTCAAATCTTCTTCAATTTCAAAAGCACCATTCTTAAAAAAGTTCTTTACCAACCTGTCTTCTAAAGAATGAAACGTAATGATAGCAGCCCTTCCACCTTCTTTTAAAATATTGGGTAACTGCTGCAGCATCTCTTTTAAAGCACCTACTTCATCATTAACTTCTATTCTCAATGCCTGAAAAACCTGAGCTAAGTATTTGTTAGGATTACCTTTTACTAAAGAACTAATGAATGTTTTAAATTGAGCAATTGTTTCAAGCTCAACATTGTTGCGGTTTGTAGCAATATGTTGTGCCAACGTTTTTGCATTTGTTACTTGCCCAAACTCTTGAAACATTAACTGTAATTGTTGTGCAGTATATGTTTCAACAACCTGCTTTGCTGTTAATGGCTGATGCACATTCATTCTCATATCCAATGGCCCATCAAACCTTGTACTAAAACCTCTTGTTCCTTCATCAAACTGATGACTACTGACTCCTAAATCTGCTAGAACTCCATCAATTTTTTCAATCTTATACAATCGTAAAAACCTTTGAATGTGCCTAAAATTGTGAGGCACAAAAACAACTCTTTCATCTTGCAACAAATTTTGTTGAGCATCTGTGTCCTGGTCAAAAGCAATTAATTTTCCATCGTCATTTAATTGCTCCAAAATTCCTTTGCTATGTCCACCACCACCAAACGTGCAATCAACGTAAACGCCATTGGGCTTGATGTTTAAGGCCTCTATTGTTTCATTATAAAGAACTGGTATGTGATACATTTTATTTACGATTTGATGATTTACGATATATGATTTAAGTTGTCACTTTCATAATCCAAACCATAATTAAAATTTAATCATTAAAGTTTATTTTGTACTCATCCAAAATTGCTTTTGCATTCTCGCTAAGTGTAGCATCACTTGTGCTGTCAAACATTTCATTGTATTTGGTTTTATCCCAAATTTCAAAACGAGATAAGACACCAAAAATTACAATGTCTTTATCTATGCCAGCATACTCAATTAATGACTTTTGAATATTTAATTTTCCTGTTCCATCCAAACTCACTTCAGTTGCCCCACGCAAAAAATTTCTTTTAAAAACAACAACTCTTGGGTCAAGGTCATTTAATCCACTAATTTTGTTTAGTATGTTATCCCAAGTTGATTTGGGGTATAGTGTAAGGCAATTTCCAGCACCACGAGAAATGGTAAAGCTATTCTCCGATTCAGGCAGTTGTTTTTTTACAGCTGCAGGCATCAGAAAGCGACCTTTGGAGTCCATCGTTGATTCGTATTCGCCCTGGAATTTTGCCATTGTTAAAAAATAGATATGCTTTTAACACATATTGACACAAAATAAGTCCTATTTACACAAATTGACAACAAATATTTTTGTTGATAAAAAATATTTATGTGAATTAAAATGTGAATAGCTGTGGATAACCAAAATAAAACATTGATTTTATTGATTCTTAGAAGTAGATATTTTAAAAATTTGATGTTGATAAATAGAAAATAAAAAGGTGTTAATTTGTGTCGATTCGAACCTTTTTTTGACTGAAATTAAGAAAATGAACCCAAAAAATCTCTCAATAAACGACTTTATATACGATTTGCCCGATGAAAAAATTGCAAAATTTCCTTTACAAAAAAGAGATGAAAGCAAATTATTGGTCTATAAAAATAGAGAAATCACAACCTCTTTTTACAAGAAATTAGCTAGTGAAATACCAACAGAAAGTTTACTAATTTTTAACAACACCAAGGTTGTTGAAGCAAGGTTATTGTTTGAAAAAAAAACAGGAAGTGTAATCGAAATTTTTTGTTTAGAACCTGCTGAAATTTATGCAGACATTACAACTGCAATGTTGCAAAAAAATAGTGTTCAATGGAAATGTCTGGTTGGTGGTGCTAAAAAATGGAAAGAAGAAACACTGATTTTATTGATTAAAAATGATAGTATTGATTTTAAACTTGAAGCAAAGAAAATCGAAAAATTCAGCGATTATTTTTTAATAGAATTTAGCTGGGATAATGAAAATTTATCATTTGCAGAAGTGCTTCATCTTGCTGGAAAAATTCCTTTACCACCATATTTAAACAGAAATGTTGAAGATGATGATAAACAAAACTATCAAACAGTTTATGCAAAGCAAGATGGCTCTGTTGCAGCACCAACAGCTGGTTTACACTTTACAGACGAAATTTTTGCATCATTAAAAAATAAAAATATTGATACAGATTTTGTAACGCTTCACGTAGGTGCTGGCACGTTTAAACCTGTGAAAGCAAGCACAATGGAGAAACACGAAATGCACGCAGAATTTATTGATGTAACGATTGGGTCAATTGAAAATATTATAGAAAAAATAAAGTCAGGAAACAAAATTATCACTGTAGGTACTACTTCATTACGAACACTTGAAAGCCTTTACTGGCTTGGGATTAAATTAATTTCCAATTCAAAAAATCAATCAGAAATAGTAAATAATAAATTAGAAATTAATCAATGGGATTGCTATGAATTACCACAAAATATTGAGCCAATAACTGCACTAGAATTTTTAGTAAAATGGATGAAAGAAAATAATTTAAAACGGCTACTTACAAAAACACAAATCATCATCGCCCCTGGCTACAAGCTAAGGATTGCAAAGGGTTTAATAACAAATTTTCATCAGCCTAAATCGACATTACTATTGCTGATTGCTTCTATAGTTGGTGATGATTGGAAAATAATTTACAACTATGCTTTGGCAAATGATTTCAGATTTTTAAGCTATGGAGATGGTTGCTTGTTATGGACTAAAGAAGATTAATTAATTCTTTAAAATAATCAACAGCTTTTAGTAATCTGCTTCCATACCAACTAAATATTTCGCCATCAACCAATATTATTTTAGTATTTGGCAAATGCTTTTGCAATTCATCCAAGTGTTTTTGTTTAAAGGGAAACGGCTCTGATGAAAGCAAAACTATTGTTGGTTTTGCATTTGTTATTTCTTCAATAGTTACAATTGGGTAACGCTGTTCATTGGCAAATACATTTTGTAAACCACAATATTTAAGCATATCGTTTATGAATGTATCTGCACCAATCGTCATATATGGATTTTGCCAAATGAGATAGCAACAAGTTTGAAGATTTTGTAATGTATGTAAAGCCTCAAACTCAATATTGATAGTATTTGCAAGGCTTTGTGCTTTAGTAATTGTATTAGTAATTTCACCAATATTTTTAATCATTTGCAACGCATCTTTAAGAGTTTTTATATCACTAATCCAAACAGGTGCAACACTTTCCAATGCTTCAATATCTTCTTTTAAATTCTCTTCTTTATTAGCAATAATTAAGTCTGGTTTTAGTTCAATAATTTTTGCAATATTTATTTTTTTTGTACCACCAACCCTTGCTTTTGTTTTAAACCATTCTTGAGGATGAATGCAAAATTTTGTAATACCAACAACGGTTTCATCCAATCCCAAATCGCATAACAATTCTGTTTGTGATGGAACGATGGATACAATTTTTTTTGGCGTTTCGTGAAGCTCTATTATTCTATTAAGTTGGTCTTTAAAAAACATAGTTTATGGTTTATGGTTGACAGTTTAATGGTTGACAACAGTAAACTATAAACAGTAAATTTCTACTCATAAAGAAAGAATGCAATTTTTTGC
The DNA here is from genome assembly GCA_025363075.1 of Chitinophagaceae bacterium. Lineage (GTDB taxonomy): Bacteria > Bacteroidota > Bacteroidia > Chitinophagales > Chitinophagaceae > CAIVPM01. The sequence goes on from JANYEP010000024.1 coordinate 11,575, forward strand.
AGAACATTTTGATTTCTATAAATCGCATTATGCCCTAAGCCACTCGTAATGTGAAATTGAACATTTGGCAAGTTTTTTTCCTGCACAGGAATCACATCTTCAATTGGGCAAATAAAATCTTTCTTATCGTGAATCCAAAGTGTTTTTGTGGTAATATTTTCAACACTTCGTGCAACAGAAAAATACGAAACATCTTTGCCAGAAAGGGTTTCAATAATATTGTCAAATGCAGGTTTAAATTTTAAAGGCATTTTTAAAAACTCAAAAAAACTATCAATTGCTCTGCGGGTTTCAGTAGCAGGAGCAATTAAAACCAAGCGTTGCAATTGATGTAAATAATTTTCTGTTGCCAAAGCTGCTGCCATTCCACCAAATGAATGAGCAACAATGGCGTAGAGCGTTCCAAACTTTTTATCAATCTCAATAATACATTCCGAAAACTCTTTCGCATTGGTTGTTTTACCATCACTAATGCCATGTCCTGGTGCATCGAAAGCTAAAATTTCGTAGCCACTCAAATATAATTTATTGATAATAGATTCTGATTTGTAAGAACAACTATCAAATCCGTGAATAACCAAAACCTTGTTGCCATTGCATTGTAGAGGAATCCATTGCCAGCCACGAATTGTTAAATTTTTGTAAGTAATATTTACAGAACTTGCTTTTTTAAAAAATGGAGGTTCTTTTCTTTTTGGTTTTCCACTATAAGGCGTGCAGAAAAGTTTGAATAAACTTTCAGCAGCTTTTTTATTTGAGACAAGAGATATTGCTTTCAACTTAGTTTTGTAAAGTTGAATCGCAATTTTTTGTTTTAGTTTTAATTTCATCACGCCAAATATATGCAGGTAACAATTATAGGAACAGGCAATGTAGCAACAGTTTTAGGCAAATTGGTTTTTGCACACAATCATTCCATCAATCAAGTATATGGACGAAACATAGATGCAGCAGGGGTTTTAGCTAATCAATTGAATGCAAATGCAATTAACAATTTGAGCGAATTAAACAATGATGCAGATATTTATATTATTGCTGTATCAGATAAATCTATCGAAAATATTTGCGAGCAAATTAGTTTGCAAAATAAAATTGTGTTGCACACAGCAGGCTCTGTAAGTATTGAAGTATTAAAAAATGTTTCAAAGAATTATGGGGTTTTATACCCAATTCAAAGCCTTAGAAAAGCAATGGATATTGCAACCCCAATTCCATTTTTGATTGATGCAAATAATGATGAAACAAAAAAAATATTAGAAAAATTTGCAAAAACAGTTTCGTCAAAAGTAGAATTTGGTAATAATGACAAAAGGCTGAAACTACATACTGCTGCGGTTTTTGCTTGCAATTTTGTGAACTTTATGTATTTGCAGAGTGCTAATTTTTGTGAAGCAAATGATATTGATTTCGCCTTGCTACAAGCATTGATTGAAGAAACTGCAACACGATTGAGAACACACCATCCTAAAGATGTTTTTACGGGACCAGCAGTAAGAAAAGATATTGCAACAATAGAAAAGCATTTGCAACAATTAAGCTCAAACCCAACAGCACAGCAACTTTACAAGCAAATTAGCGAGATGATAATGCAAGCGTAAGTTCTTCATACAAATGTTGAATCAATCCATCGGCCAAGCCAATTTTAGGTACATAAATTTCTTCGATTCCAGCCCAACGCATCACGTTGATATAAATTTGCAATGCAGGAACAATCACATCAGCTCTATCTTCTCTTAACTTATAAACTCTAATTCTTTCTTCAAGAGATACACTCGAAAATTCTTTGTAGTAATCTTTCAAAAGCTCTATGGTTAAGGGCTTTCCCTCTTTTTTCTTGCTTACAGAAAATATTTTATTGATGTTGCCACCACTACCAATTGCAATCATTGGCAATTTACTTTTTGTATTGCTTCGTAAATGGTCTTTCATTTCATCCCAGTTTTTTTCGGTAACCATATTTTTCAGCAAACGAATTGTACCAATATTGAAAGACTCTTTATACATCAACTTGCCTTCATTAAAAAAAGTGAGTTCTGTGCTACCACCACCAACATCAATGTATAAATAACTATGCTCTTTATCTAAATTTTCAGCAATATGGTTTTCGTAAATAAAAGATGCTTCTTCATCACCACTAATTACTTTTATCTCTATTCCTGTTTCAAATTTTACTTTTCTAATTATATCATCGCTGTTGCTAGCATCACGCATTGCACTCGTGGCACAGGCTTTTACATTTTCAACGCCATAAGCCTTTAATAAATGAGCATAACTTTTCATTGTTTCCACAATCATATTTCTTTTTTGTTTCGAGATTTCTCCCAATTCAAAAACATCAAAACCCAATCTCAGTGGCACTCTCACGAGATTCAGTTTATTAAACTGTGGCCTGCCATAAGCATCCAATGTTACCTCAGTAATTAATAATCGTGCTGCGTTACTACCTATATCTATTGCTGCTAATTTCATTTATTATTTCATCGTCGAAGCGTTGATTTTTTTTACCTTACTAACCCTTGGACTTTTATTTTTACTCATTAAATAACTATACGTTTCAAATTGGGAACGCACTTTTTTGTTTGTGTCGCAAAGTACATAGTTATTTGAAAGTTCTGCATCTAAAACTCTTGCCTTCACATTATCTCTTAGTTGAATGTGGATAATATCTTTTATTTCTTGCTTGATAATTGGATTTGTAATTTCAACAGCAGCTTCCACACGATGATCAAGATTTCTCACCATCCAATCGGCAGAAGAAATAAATATTTTTTCAGCCTTTCCAACACCAAAAATCATTACTCTTCCGTGTTCTAAATATTCATCAACGATGCTGATAGCTTTAACAGGAAATTTATTTTTTTTGTTAGCAAAAATTGGGCAATAAATTCCACGAATAATAAGCTGCACCTCAACACCAGCCTCAGCTGCACGCTTTAGCTTGTCCATTAAAACTATATCACTTAACGAATTACATTTTGCAATAATTAATGCAGGTTTCTTTGCCTTCGCAGTTTTAATTTCTCTATCAATCAATACTTCAAAATGCTTACGCATACTTATTGGACAAACCAATAAAGTCTTGCATAATTTCAAAGGATTATTTCCCAATTTCCAATGTTCAAGATAATTAAAAATTTTGTTGATGTCTGCCATAATATTTCTATTAGCAGTAAGCAAACAATGGTCTGCATAAACCCTTGCAGTTTTTTCGTTTAGGTTTCCCGTGCTTACAAAACCATATTGAATGGTTCTGTTTTTAACCCTCTTTTTTACCACACATAGTTTAGCGTGAATTTTCATCTGAGGCACGCCTAGCAATACTTTCACGCCTTCTTCTTCCAAAACTTCCTTCCATTCAAGATTTGCTTCTTCATCAAATCTTGCTTTCAATTCGAGCATTACAGTAACTTGTTTTCCATTTCTTGCAGCATTAATTAAAGCATTAATTACTTTAGAATTTTCTGCCAATCGGTAAGCTGTTATTTTTATTGAAACAACAGTTTCATCCATTGCTGCTTCACGCAATAAGTCAATCACTGGGTTAAAAGTGTGATAAGGAAAATGCAACATCACATCTTGCTGCAATATCAATTCTGTAATTCTTTTGTTTTGAGAAATAGATGGATGACCAAATGGCAAACGCCTGCTGGCAGTAGCTTTAAACACATTTGGAAAGTCCATAAAGTGTCTAAAATTGTGTATTCTTCCACCAGGAATAATATTGCTTTTCTTGGTTAAATTTAATCTGCGAATAAGATACTCCAACAAACCAGCTTCCATTTCTTTATCATATACAAACCTTACTGGTTTTCCTTTTCTTCTGTTTTTCAAGCCCTTTTCCATCTTCTCTACAAAGGTTGTGGTAACGTCATTATCCAAGTCCAGTTCAGCATCTTTTGTTACTTTAAATATCCACGAATTAAATTCTTCGTAACCAAAATATGCAAACACATAAGGAAGGTTAAATCGAATAATATCTTCCAATAAAATAATGTTTTTTTCTCCAGCCTTTGATGGCAGCAAAACGAATCTACCAACTGCTTTCACAGGAACTTCTATCAACGAATATTTGTGATTATAAGCAGAATTTTTTTTGTGCATTGCTACTGCCAAATAAATACTTTTATCACGCAAATAAGGCATTTGCTGCAAGCCTTCTATCATCAATGGTATTACATTGCTGCGAACCTGCTCTTCAAAAAATTTCTTTACAAATTCTTGTTGTTCACGAGTTAATTGCTTTTCATCTTTCAAAAATATTTTCTCTTTTTTCAACTCCAACAAAATGCCTTTCCAAATTCTGTTAAACTCATTTTGTTGTTGCAAAACGATGGTTTGAATATCGTCCAATATTTTTTGTGCATCTTGCTCAAGGTGCATATTCAGGCGTTTGCGTTTTTCTGCAAACTCAATCATACGCTTCAATGTAGCCACTCTTACACGAAAAAATTCATCAGTATTGTTACTAAAAATTCCCAAAAATCGAATGCGTTGTTCCAATGAAACTGTTGTGTCTGCTGCTTCCTGCAACACCCTTGCGTTAAAACTTAACCAGCTTATGTCTCTTTGAATAAATTGTTTACTCATAATTTTTCTTACTTGCCTCAAATGTAGATTGTGATAACACTTCGCAATATTAATTTTTAAAAACATTGATTTTGTTTTCCACCCATTTTCGCAAACACATTTACAGTTACTTTGCGTTCTTTGCAATCTTCAAAACAATCAAGATAAAATGAATCTTTCAGAACTATATCAAAAAGCATCAAACTTTGAATTTCTTTCGGTAGAAGAAGGAATGTTTTTGTTTAGCAATGCCCCACTTACAGAACTTATGTATGTGGCAGACGAGTTACGCAAAAAGCAAGTACCACACGGCAAGGTAACCTGGCAAATAGATAGAAATGTAAATACTACCAATGTGTGCATTGCCAATTGCAAGTTCTGCAATTTCTTTAGAATCCCAGGGCATCCAGAAGCATACATTACTGATATGCCAACCTATCGCAAAAAAATTGAAGAAACTATTGCCTGGGGTGGCGACCAATTGTTGCTACAAGGTGGGCATCACCCAGAACTTGGATTGAAATTTTATGTAGATACTTTTAAACAAATTAAAGCCGAATATCCAAGCATTAAACTACACACACTTGGACCACCAGAAATTGCTCATATCACCAAACTTGAAAAATCTACCCACGTAGAAGTATTGACAGCATTGAAAGAAGCAGGAATGGATAGCTTGCCTGGTGCTGGTGCAGAAATTTTAATTGACAGGGTAAGGAGATTAATCAGCAAGGGGAAATGTGGTGCAGATGAATGGCTGGAGATTATGCACCAATGCCATAACTTAAACATTACCACCAGTGCCACAATGATGTTTGGACACGTGGAAACACTGGAAGAACGCTTTATACATTTAGAAAGAATAAGGGAAGTGCAAAGCCGTAAACCAGCAGATGCAAAAGGTTTTTTAGCCTTTATACCCTGGACGTTTCAAGATGTTGACACCCTGCTAACACGCATTCGTGGCGTACATAATTTAACCACGCCAGATGAGTACATCAGAATGATTGCCATTAGCAGGATTATGTTGCCCAATATTAAAAATATTCAAGCGAGCTGGTTAACTGTGGGCAAGCAAACTGCACAAATTTGTTTACACGGCGGAGCCAATGATTTTGGAAGTATTATGCTGGAAGAAAATGTGGTAAGTGCTGCTGGTGCACCACATAGATTTACTTATAAAAGCATTCAGGCTGCTATTAAAGAAGCAGGTTTTGAACCCCAGCTTAGAACACAACAGTATGAATGGAGAGAATTGCCTGTGAATATTCAAGAGCAAGTGGTGGATTATTAGCAGCATTGCAAAACTCATTAAACAAAGAGCCTCCAAAGTTGAAACTTGGAGGCTCTTTGTTTTGAATTGTCGTTAAAATCGTGCTATTCAACCATTAATTTCTGATTATACACTTCGTTGTTTTTAGTTATTACTTGCACTACATAAACACCCTTGGGGTAATGATGAATGTTGAATGACAAATGATGAACATTGCCGTCATTTCGAACGAAGTGAGAAATCTCCTTACCAAACATATCAATAATCTTTACCTCTTTTATCCCCTCTTTACATTCAATATTCACAATATCTTTTGCAGGATTTGGAAACAATCGTACCTCGTAGTTCGTACCTCGTACTTCAATTATCCTCACTTCACTAAAGCTCGTTTTCCCATCTTTATCAACGCTCACAATTTTATAATAAAGCCTCACCCCCAGCCCCTCTCCAACAGGCGAGGGGAGCAAATCGCTGAAATCATCAATAAAAGAATAATTGTTTAATGCTTGGTTCTTTGCTTGCTCTTTATGTATGGTTACAAAATCTCTCCCATTGCTGCTACGCTGCACATAAAAATGGCTCACATTAATTTCATTGTCGGTAAACCAGTTACTCGTTACTTGTTGCTCGTTAATTCCGTTTCTTGTTTGGCTCGTACTTCGTACCTCGTATTTTAAAAACTTGAGTGGCAACACCACATTCACATAAACTGTATCACTACTAAAACACCCATTAACTGTTTGTTGCAACACATAAATATAACTGCCAGTTGTTGTAGGCTTTACCCAAAAGCCAGGTCTTGTGCTGTCTATTAGTGTTGTGCCATTAGCATACCATTTAATGCTATCTAAGCCGTTGGTTAAGCTACCTATAAACATACTATCACCTACTTTAATGGTTGTGTCTCTACCTGCATCTGCTTTTAAGCAAAAGCTGTCTAAAGGTATTACACTAACATCATCTATCATAATAGCAGCACCATTATAACCTGTGGGTTGACTGGCATAGTATTGCGTAGCTGTATCATCTTTAAAATTACCAAGCGTAAGATATTGCTCGCCACCTTGTGCTTCGTATATGCCACTTACTTTTACCCAGTTTAAAGTATCATTAATTATAGGGTTGCCATAATTGTAAATTTGTGCATTGGCGTGCAAGACTCCTCCTGGGAAATTAATAGTATCTACATATATAGCTGTTTTGGTTAATAATGCTGAAATATTATTGCTCTTTAATTTGCCATTATTGGCAAACACTAAATAAAATTCACAATAATAATTTTTATTCTTTTGAAGGCTATCCTTTAGTTTAGTTTGATAATAAGTTCTGCTATTATTGTATGGCGGAAAATTAAGTACCCATTCTGTAAGATATCCATTCCCAGTTCTTGCATATTGGTAGTTATCGCCTCCACTTATAATGTTATTAGGGACACCCCAAGATACAGAATTACTACAAGAGTTTGCATAATCGGATACTAAATTTGAAGCACAATACCAAAATTTTTTTGGGGGGGGATGAAAATGAATTTGGACAGCTGATATACTCTTCAAAACTTGGATTATTTACCAGATTATATTGTGCAATAGCTATTTTGCTATTATTGATATAGTTTGCTTGTTCATAAACTAATTTACTACAAATTTACTCACTTCTTGCTTACCAGTTCTAATATCTGTAATAGCAATAAAATACATTCCCTTTACAGCTATATTAAACTGCTCGTTCACAGTGCCATTTTGCAAATGCCTTTCCTGCACTGTTTTACCATATACATCAGTAATGGTAATTTTCCATTCTCCATTGCTCAATAATGGCATTTTAACGTTTACTATGCCATTGCTTGGGTTGGGAAATATTTGAACAGTAGTATTCAGTTTGCCACTATTGGTAATACGTTTTTTTATGGGTTTTGCCATTCTTGCAGCAGGCTGGCTTTCGCAGTTGTTATCAAAATAATAAATGTCATTTATCAACTGCATATACAAGTTTTGTGCATTATACACAACGCTACCATATTTCGTCTTTGTTGGTCTTCGCTTCCATCTTCGTCGTTGTTGCGTGTTTTTCACCAACAACCACACATTATTCCACCACCAGTTTTTCATTAAATACTTCACCTTTTTTAGTTATCACTTGCACCACATATAAACCCTTGGGGTAATGATGAATGTTTAGTGACAAATGATGAATATTGCCGTCATTTCGAACGAAGTGAGAAATCTCCCTCCCCAAACAATCAATAATCTTCACTTCCTTTATCCCCTCCTTACATTCAATATTCACCACATCTTTTGCAGGATTTGGAAACAATCGTAGTTCGTACTTCGTACCTTGTACTTCAATTATTCTCACCTCACTATAACTCGTTTTTCCATCTTTATCCACTGAAACAATCCTATAATAATTCACCCCCTCATTAGGAGCATCATCTATAAATGAATATTCATTGTAGTTTTTATCATTTGCTTTCAATGTGCCTATGGTTACAAAGTCCTTTCCATTGCTTGAACGTTGAATGTTGAAGTGGCTCACGTTAATTTCATTCGCTGTTATCCAACTATTCTCAACTTTGTCACCCTGAGCTTGTCGAAGGGCATAATTAATAAACTTTAAAGGAAGTACAACGTTAATATAAACCGTATCTGCACTAAAACACCCATTAACTACTTGTTGCAGCACATAAAAATAACTACCAGTTGTTGTAGGCGTTACCCAAAAGCCAGGTCTTGTGCTATCTATAAGTGTTGTGCCATTAGCATACCATTTTACGCTATCTAAGCCGTTGGTTAAGCTACCTATAAACACACTATCACCAACGTTAATGGTGGTATCTCGCCCTGCATTGGCTTTTAAGCAAAAGCTATCTAAAGGAATTACTGAAACATCGTCTATAATATAACCACTACCATAATACCCAGCAGGGTTTACATCTTTTGCAATAGTGTTACTATCGTGCTTGAAGTTACCAAGTGTTATATATTGTTCTCCGCCAATTGCCTTGTATATTCCACTTATTTTAACCCAACCAAAAGTATCAGTAACTATAGGATTACCATACCCAATTATTTGTGGGTTAGCTGCTAATAAACCTAAAGGAAAGTTTATAGTATCTACGTAAACAGCACTATTAGTAAATAGTAAACCATTATTGTTACAAGCAAAACGCATCGTATTGGGCAAGTTTACAAAAAACTCGGCATAATACCGATGCCCAGCCCTTAAACTATCTTTTAACTGTGTTTGCATATATGAACGCCCGTCATTACCAAAACCTGCATTTATAAAATCTAAGTATATATATGCTTGACCATCAAAAGAAGGTTGATAATTTCCTATACTCTTAATACAATTGTAAGGCACGCTGCCACAATAATCTGTGCTACAAGAATTATTATAGCTAGCTCCAATCTGATTTGTGCACAAATACCAATAATTTGGATAAGAAAAAGAATAATTTGAATTAATCAAATTCGGGCAAATTGAATATTGTTCAAACCCTCCATTCTTTACTAAATTAGGTTGGGCATTACATAGTTGGTTTATTACAAAAAATAAAATCACAAAGAAGCAATGCTTCTTTGTGATTTTTAAAAATATTAAAAACTTTAAATTCATTTATTGAACAATTATTTTACTAATAAATTCCTGATTGGTCTGTGTATTAATTACTTTAACAAATACCATCCCTTTAACATCAGGTAAACTAATAATACTATTGCTGCCAGTTAATGCTTTTACCAATATTATTCTTCCAAAAATATCGGTAATATTAACTTGCCAGTTATTACTCGTCAGTAAAGGTAATTTAATATTTATTTTACCAGTTGTTGGGTTTGGATAAACTTGCACATCAACATTTAATTTATCGCTGTTAACCGCTCGTATTAGTTTAGGTTTTTTTGTACTTCGTGCAGCAGGTTGGCTTTCGCAAATGTTTTCAAACCTATATATATCGCCTATCAACTGCATATATAAATTTTGTGCTGCATATACTACACTACCATTGGTGGCAGGGCAAAGATTTGCCATAGCAAATACATCATTCAATGGTGGTTGGTAGTTAGGGTCTTGCAACATTTGGTTTATCCAATTATAATATTGCCAGTAATTATCATCCACTATATTATTGCTTGGAAAATAGCTTAGTAATTCATCCACACTATTTACATCTCTTTGTGCCAGATACTGTGCCGTGTAGTAAATAAAGTCGAAACTACCCCAGGTATTGTCTTGCACAAAATCCTGAAATATGGGGTTGGCTACTACCATACCTTGGTCTCCCATTAACCTGTCATATAGTTGTTGTTTCAATACATAAAGTCTTTGGTCTCCATCTTCCAGTGGAATATCAAAGCTACCATCTACCACGCCCACATCAATTGGGTCTGCTTCCAGTCCATTGGCAAACCTGCCATATATTTTTGGTGGAGGGTTTATCCAATGGCATCTACCACTTTGGTTATCATCATTACCTTGTATTAGTCCATTTCCCATACTGTAAGCAGTGTACCCAGCAGACGCATTTCCATTACCATTAGGATTCATCCAAATATTACTATTAACTACCAGCTTTGCATTTAAGGGGTTGCTGCCATTTATATTGGTCATAAAATGTCCTAAAGCATTCCATTGTTGCACAGTAGCTCCCCAGCTATTGTTGCAGGTAATGCCATCAGTTGCGTTAGGCGAGCTTCTTAATTTGCCTTGTTGTGGTATAGCCCCTGCTGCCCCTTCAAGTGTGTAACCATATCTATTACTTGGGTACATCATATTATCAAAAAACTGCGTAGCTGCATTGGCATTCACAAATCTAAAACCATTGGTTAATCCTCCATTAGTTATATTTCCTGTGGCATCGCCACCCACAATATTGCAACCAATTTTTGCACCTACCTGATTGTTTAAATAAATACCAGTTTGGTTACAAACACTAGTATTACAACTTCCCTTAATAATATTGTTTTCAATAAAGCCACTTTTAGCTACACTGCCACCCATCATATATATTCCAAATTTTGAAGTAGTAATGGCAGCATTATTCGCTACAGAAATAGTATTGCTGCTGATATTAAAATCTTTTCCAAGTAGATACTGAATCATAATACCGCAACTAACATTGGTCAATGTATTGTTGGTACAATTTAATGGTTGGTAAACAGCCGAGCCAGCGGCGATAGTTCCACCATTAAATTGAATGCCATTGTAAAAAGACTCAGTACCCACAGCCGTAATATTGGGATGTGCTGCTTGCAGTATATTGTTATTTATTTCAATTACACCACTTGACTTAACACTGTTTAGTGCTTTGTCATTAAGAAACATTCCTGTATTCAAATTAGTGAATTCATTAGCAAAGATATTTAAGTTGCTAAAGCCATTACTTGTGGCACTAATGCCAATATTGCCAACATTGCCTAACGCAGAGTAGCGACTACTGCGTAAATAACTGCTAGTTAAAACTAAATTATTATAATCAACAGAATTTATTATAGTTGCCATATCATAGCCCTGTGAAAAAGTGATAGAGGCTTTGTTTTGAATACCATTATAGAGATTAATTCCAATTGGTTTTAAACTTTCAATCGGTGGATTTTGAAATACGCAACTTGCTACAAACAAAGTGGCAGCATTGGCATCTATACCTATATTAACATTATCAAACAAATTAAAATCACTTGAAGATTTTCCTACTGCTACTTCTGCAACAGCATCAAAATTAGCACCCACTTCAGCAATTCTGCCAAGTGATATACCATTCGAATTGTCT
>JANYEP010000028.1 GCA_025363075.1 Chitinophagaceae bacterium
CAGGAATTGAACCAAAATAATGGTCTTCTAATTGTTGACCTTTTGCAGGAGCTGCACCAAAAACGGTACGTCCACATTGTACTAAATCTGGGCGAGCATTTGCCATTCCTTCATCAATAATAAAATATTCTTGCTCCCAACCTAAAGTTGCAGTAACCTTGGTAACGTTTTTATCGAAATAATGGCACACGTCAACAGCAGCATTGTTCATAGCTTCTACAGCTTTTAACAATGGTGCTTTATAGTCTAAACTTTCGCCTGTGTAAGAAATAAATATTGTAGGAATGCAAAGCGTTTTACCTTGTCCTATTTCCATAATAAATGGAGGTGAAGAAGGATCCCAAGCTGTGTAACCACGAGCTTCAAAAGTTGCCCTTAAACCGCCACTTGGAAAACTTGAGGCATCGGGTTCTTGTTGAATTAACGCTGCTCCATCAAATTCTTCAATAGCTGTTCCATCGCTTTTTAGTGTAAAGAAACTATCGTGTTTTTCGGCAGTTGTGCCAGTTAAAGGTTGAAACCAGTGTGTAAAATGCGTTACACCTTTTGCCTCTGCCCAAGCTTTTAATCCATTTGCAATTTGTCCTGCAACTGAACGCTCAATTTTTTTACCACCTTTTATACTTTGCTGTAAACTTTTGTAGGCTTCGTCGCTTAAATACTCTCTGGCTGTCTTTAAAGTGAAGACATTTTCACCAAAAATTGCTGTAATTTTTTGTGTTCCTGAACCAACAACATCTACAGGTTCTGAAGATAAATTGGTAATGGCTTTAAATCGTAATGACATAAATTAATTATTTTTTGCAAAAAAAAGAAAATTAATTTATAAAAACGAATTAAAACGTATCAATTAATAAACATATATTTTTTTATAATGCATAAACTCTCTTAATTTCTACCCATCCTTTGCCTTACGCTCATTAAAAAACCAATCACCATTATTACAATGCCTATCCAAAGGATATTTATCATTGGGAACTCGTAAACTTTTAGGGTAATCAATTCTGTAATTTGCTTGCTTTCTTTTACCCCAACTTCAAAAATATTTTTATTGCCATCAATCAGCTTGTTGAATTTTAGCACCAACGATTCTCCAATTAAAGTATCTGGCAGCATTATTGGGTTTCCATTCACCAAAGCTATTTTTGGGTTTACCACATACTTTTTTCCATCCTTGTTTATTACATCTATGTTAAGGCTTAAACCAGCATCAGCATTGGGTTCTACCTTTTTAATTTCTGCTAAATCTTTAACAACACTTGTCAATACCATTCTTCCATTATTATAAAAAACAGTATCGCCCATTTTAAATTCCTTGCTCCTGAATTGTGCAGTATCTTCTATTGTATTTTCAATAAATGATGATATATATATGAAAATATCCTTGTTCCAATAATGCTTTTTATCAGGGTTAAAGCTAAAGCCCTCTTGCCCCTTGTTTGCCTTTAAGGCATCAGGTTTCAGGTGAAATATTTCACCAGTAGTTCTATCTTCAAACTTAATGTCAAAATTCTTTTTTCGTGTGTGTGGATCAAACTTGTTGTTGATGTATGTAACGTGATAATTGCTGCGAGCCATATCTGTTCTCACACCTTTAAACAAGGTTATGTTTTCAGCAGGGTCTTCTTGTTTATTTTTTTTGAAAACCGCTACACCAGTGGTGTTCCAGCTAAGTACAGCTTTTTTTGAAGATGAAATCAATACGCCCACAAGCACCAAACCAAAACCTATATGTGCCACAGAAGCACCAGCAAATTTCATCTTGCCTTTAAGTTCGTGTAGCAAGTAAGATAAGTTGGCAATCACTGCATATACTGCAGCAAAAATGGCAATGTGAATGGCTATTAAAAATCCTATTCCAAACTTATCGTAATTAACGTTACCAAATTTGCTTATTGCTAAACTAATGACCAAAGCTATTGAAGTTGGTATCAATAGTTTTTTATAAAACCTTTTTGCCTCAGTGTTTTTGTATTTTAAATATTGGGCAAATGCAGTAAATAATCCAATGATAATGGCTACAAAAACCTGTATCTGGTTGTAGGCAAATTCTGGTTCTTCTGGTGCTGCTATCTTGGTTCCAAATATTTTATTATAAACAGGTATAGATGTTTTTGCAATGATAACAGTTGCTGAAAGCATCAATACCAAACTACCTACAAACATCCAAAACTCACGGCTATAGGTTTCTTCTTCTTTCTTAATAGATGGTATTTGCTTGTACCTGCTAAAAAATAAAACCATTAATGGAATGAAAAACACCAGCACATACAATAGCAATTGTGTGGTCATATCTGCACCTGTAAATGCGTGCACACTTGTATCTCCTAAAATGCCACTACGTGTTAAAAAGGTTGAATATAATATGAGTGTAAACGAAATGATGTAGAAGAAATAAGTGGCTCGCAAACTATGACCTGTACTTTTATAAATAACGTTGCAATGCAAGCCAGCAACGAGTGTTATCCAAGGTACAAGGCTTGCATTTTCCACAGGATCCCAGGCCCAATAACCACCAAAACTTAAACTTTCGTAAGCCCAGGCTGCACCCATCATAATGCCTAAACCTAAAATGCCAGCACTAAAACTTGCCCAAGGCAATGCTGTTTTTATCCAATCGTGCTGCTTGTTTATTAAGCCAGCATAAGCCAATGCAAAAGGAATAATTGTGGAGGCAAAACCCAAAAACAAAATAGGTGGATGTATTACCATCCAATAGTTTTGGAGTAATACATTGAGGTCGTTGCCTTCATATATTTTAGGGAAGTTGAGGTAGTCAGCTTTTTGAAAAAGGACAGGTGCATTCAATTCGTTTCGCAATAAAGCAAAAGGGTTATTGCCAATTTTTTGCCCAAAGAAATAAACGCCAATAATCATTGTGGCTATGCAGAATTGGGCAAAGCTCACGACAGTTAAAACCGGAGCTTCATACTTTTTTTGTTTCCATATAAATATCCAGCCAAGCACACAATTCCAAACTGCCCAAAGCAAAAAACTACCACTTTGATCTTCCCAAATACAAGCCAATAAATATTCTTTTTGAAGCGTTCGTGAAGAGTGATTCCAAGAGAAAAAATATTCGTGGTAATGATTGTTGATTAAAAATAATAGCAAGCCGAAAATAGTAACAATAGCAACAGTTTGCGTAAGGAACGAAATCCTTGCAATCCTTAACCAGCTTTGTTTTGCAGCAATATCTATTTCTTTATTTGAGTAAAAAAAAGAAATGGTTGCCACTAAAGAAGCAACCAAGGTAAGCAGTGTTAAAAAATGTCCAAATATTCCGTAGTTTAAATGTTCGCCTATGTATTCCATTTCAATTTGATAATTTGATAATTCGATAGTTTGATGATGTATAAAAAAAACAATTAGCTCTTCTCAATCTTCTTGCTTGCAGCATTCAAATCATCTTTATATTTTGATGGGCATTTAAGCAAGATGCTTTTACACTCAAACTCCTCTCCTTTCATTTTACCATTTAAAACAATGCGTTCGCTTTTTTCCATATCAATTGGCTTTGCATCGTGGTAAATCACCTTTACTGTATTTCCCAAAGTGTCAACTGCCGTAAACTTTAAAAAATTAGGATTTTTTTCTGCATCATACTCAACAGAATTAGGTTGCAGTTTCACTACCAACTTTACTGACTTGCCATCTTTTTGCTTTGCAGATGCAATAGTTTCATAGGTAGTTAAATTACCCATAAAGCTTATCAAAACAGCAATAGAAACCGCTATTACAACAAGTATTAAAATCTCTGTCTTCTTCATATCAAAAATTGAAGTGCAAATGTAACGGCTAATCTTTTTCTTATTAGTCCTAAAAAACGTTGAGTTTAGAAATAAATTTAGCTAACAAATCATTACTGCTTTTATTTGTGTATATGGCAAAGCTTATAGCATCTTTGCATTTTACTTATGAAATTTACTGACTTAAATTTAAACACGCCGCTCATCAACGCTTTGGATGAATTGGGATATGTTCATCCTACTACTATTCAACAAAAAGTTTTTAGTGTTGCAATGAGTGGACGTGATGTATGTGGTATTGCTCAAACTGGTACTGGCAAAACCTTTGCTTATTTATTGCCTTGTTTGAGGCAGTGGAAATTTAGTAAAGACAAGTCTCCTCAAATACTCATTGTAGTGCCAACAAGAGAACTTGTTGCTCAAGTTGTAAATGCAGCAAAATCTTTAACAACTTATATGAATGTGCAGGTTGTTGGTGTGTATGGTGGCACAAGCATTAACACACAAACTATAGAAGTTCAAAATGGTGCAGATGTACTGGTAGCAACGCCTGGCAGACTATTTGACCTTGCTATGAATGGAGCTTTTAAAACCAAAACCATTAAACGATTGGTGATTGATGAGGTAGATGAAATGCTGAATTTGGGCTATAGAACACAACTAAAAAATATACTTGATTTATTGCCAGAGAAAAGACAAAACTTAATGTTCTCTGCAACCATTACAGATGATGTTGAGGCATTAATTGAAACTTATTTTAATAACCCTGAGCGAGTGGAAGCAGCACCAACAGGAACACCTTTAGAAAACATTATTCAAACTGCTTATGATGTTCCAAATTTTTACACTAAAGTAAACTTGTTAGAACTATTGCTTTCAGAAGATGCAACAATGACAAAGGTTTTGGTATTTGCAGCTACCAAAAAATTAGCTGATGATTTGTATGAACAACTCTCATCAAAATTTCCTGAAAAGGTTGGTGTCATTCATTCTAACAAAGAACAGAACCATCGTTTCAATACAGTAAAGCAGTTTCAAAATGGTACTTATAGATTCATTATTGCTACAGATATTGTTGCTCGTGGTATTGACATTGCAGAAGTAACGCACGTTATAAACTTTGACACTCCTGATGTTCCAGAAAATTATATTCATAGAATTGGAAGAACAGGACGTGCTGATAAAAAAGGAATTTCTATCACTTTTATTACCGAAAAAGAAAAGCCACAACAAGAAGCTATTGAGGCTTTGATGAAATATCAAATACCTACAACTCCTTTGCCAGATAATCTTATTATTTCTGATGTATTAACTGAAGATGAGAAACCGAAAGTTTTTATGAAAATCATAAAACTAAAACAGCCTAAAAAAGAAGATGTAGGTCCTGCTTTTCACGAAAAATCTGCTAAAAATCAAAAGGTGAATTTTATTGTAAGAAAAAAAGATAGGATGATGAAAAAATATGGCAGACCTAAAACAAGAGGTGCAAAAAAGTAGGAGTTAACTTATAAATTTTACATAAGAAATATGGCAAAAGTAAATAAAAAAGAACTGTCATTAGAACAAACTAAAGAACTTTTAATTTTGTTAAAAGCTCGATTTGAGAAAAACAAGAACCGTCATAAAGATATTGAATGGGCTGCGGTTGAAGCTAAAGTTTTAGCAAATACCGAAAAATTATGGTCGCTAAATGAAATGGAAATCACAGGTGGAGAACCTGATGTTGTGGGTTACGACAAACAAACTGACGAATATATTTTTTTTGATTGTTCAACAGAAAGTCCCAAAGACCGCAGAAGTTATTGTTACGATAAAGAAGCATTAGAATCGAGAAAGGAACATAAACCAAAAAACAACGTTATTGATATAGCTACTGCAATGGGCATTGAACTTTTAACAGAAGAAGAATATAGGGAGTTGCAGCAACTTGGAAAGTTTGATACTAATACATCAAGCTGGGTTAAAACACCTGATGCTATTAGA
Organism: Chitinophagaceae bacterium; assembly: GCA_025363075.1. Taxonomy (GTDB): domain Bacteria; phylum Bacteroidota; class Bacteroidia; order Chitinophagales; family Chitinophagaceae; genus CAIVPM01. The sequence goes on from JANYEP010000028.1 coordinate 5,733, forward strand.
AAACTTGGCGGTGCTATTTTTTGTGATTGTCGCTACAACACAGTTTTTACATACCACAATGGTGCTGAATCTTACTATGCCGCACGAGCTTTTCGTGGTTCATTAAGGGTTTAATGGCAACATTAAAATTATCAAAAACAAAAAACTCCGAAGTGTAAATACTTCGGAGTTTTTGTTTTATTCCATAGCCTTGTTTTAAACCCAAGGCTATGAAGTATATAAAATTATTCAATTTATTCCACTACCAATTTCTTAGTAGTTTTTCCTTGTTCTGT
>JANYEP010000258.1 GCA_025363075.1 Chitinophagaceae bacterium
ATTATCAAATACAACCAAGGCATAAGTATTACCGTTTTTATCCACCTTCATATCATATACCCCATCTTTATCCGTTACTCCATCACCCGTAGCATCTGATAGGAGCAGGTAAGCAACTCGATGGAGTAGGTAAGCAACTCGATGGAGTAGGTAAGCAACTGATAGGAGCAGGTATGAAGAATAACTACGAATACACAAATAAGGGTATAATATAGTTTAGTGCAGGTAGTGTACAATTAGGCGTATAAGTGCTAAACTTGCACAATAATTTATAAAAGCCAACCAAATGAAAGCTTTGTGTTGTATAATAGTAAAGATGTTAATTTATGAATAAGGTAATTGTTAGTTGTTGCTTTTTGCTCTTTTGCCTCAGTGCCAGCAGTCAGAGTTGGCAGTGGGCAAGGCGTGCAGGTGCTACGGGTGATGGAGTAACGGATAAAGATGGGGTATATGATATGAAGGTGGATAAAAACGGTAATACTTATGCCTTGGTTGTATTTGATAATGGCATCCGCAATATTGCCACCAGTAATAATACAATTGATGATACTTTTCCTACGGTAATTGGTGGGCAGGATGTTGGGATTATTTCCTATGATAAATGCGGAAAACTACGCTGGTATAAAATTATGGGAGGATTAGGGGATGATATTCCTATGAATTTAGGATTAGATACCATCAATGGGGTGTACGCTGTTTTTATGAATAATTTGGATAATCAAATTGGCAATATTACTATCCCGAACCCTAAGCGAAAAGGTTTTGGCATTGTGAAGCTTGATACTGCTGGTGTTTTCCAATGGTTCAGACAGCCAAATGCTGATACTAATTCAATATCCAAAAACTTTACCTACGGCTATCCGATAAGTTCCTATACTGAAACCAATGGCGATACATACATTTTTTGCGGGTTAGGTACAGGATTGGTATCAGGTAGCACAAACCTTGTTGTAACTACACCTCACCATTATGTTTTAAAGTATAATAGCTCAGGGGTTCCAACAGAGTTGATTAAAATGGATATGAGTGATAGTATTCCATTTTCTTTACCCCCTGCGACCCAGTTTGTGAGAACAAAAAGCGGTAAATTTTTTATATGCTCTCAGATAGATTATTCATACCTTACTAATCCTGTTTATTTAGGAACCACCCAAATCAGTAAACCAGTATTGGTTTGTTGCTATAGCCCAACTGGTCAGTTTGTATGGAAAATAGAAGATGTGAATGCTTCTTTTGGAGGTTTGCATATTCTCTGGAATGAAAGTCAAAAAAGATTGTATTTTGGGGGAGGGCTTAAGAAAAATGATTCCTTCAATGGCTATACCATTACAAATGCCCCAGGCTATACTGGATATTTCCTCCCGGTTGTAGGATGCCTTGATACCCTTGGTAATACTATCTGGATAAAAAATGGTTATGCCCAGTATAACGGAGGGGAATGTTATATTGGAGCAATCACTTCAAACAATATATTGTATGGCGGTGGTGGTATTATTGGTGCGATAGATTGGGGTAATGGCATTTCCTGGAATCCAAATTCTGTCACACAAGGTTATATAACAGGTTTTGATGCAAATACTGGTACAGCTATCAGTATTGACACTGTCAGGGGCAATGGAATAACAAGTGTACTTGTTTATGGTTCAGATAGCTCTAATAATGTTTATATTGGTGGTTATTTTGCGACGGATGTGAGTATCGGAAATCAGAATTTAAGCAGTATCGGTGGGGTCAACGATTTTTTTATAGCAAAGTATGGGGCTAATAATTGCGGAACTACCCCGCTTCGTTTTATGAATTATAACCTGCAACTTAAAACAGGGAATAAAGGCTTGATTGAGAATTATTGGACAACTTCCAATGAAATAAATGTGAGCCGTTTTAATGTCCAACGCAGTATTAATGGCAAGAATTTTACAACTATAGGTACTGTGCTTGCTACGAACAAAAGCCTTAATGAATATAGGTTTGATGACAACCTCACCCCCGCCTCTCCTAAAGGAGAGGAGCTTTATTACCGAATTGAAAGTGTAGATTTTAACGGAGAAACTAACTATAGCCAGACACGAAATATCAATATAGAAATAAAGGATAATGAATTGCTAATTTATCCAAACCCCATAAAAGATGTGGTGAATATTGAGTGTAAAGAGGGGATAAAAGATGTGAAGGTGTTTAATTATTTGGGTATGCAGATTGCCACAGGCAAGAACCTTCGCAATGACGGCACTAATCAGCATTATCAATTACAAATTATCAATTACCAAAAGGTGTTTATGTAGTGCAAGTAACAACTGCAAAAGGAGAAGTGAGGAATAAGAAATTGATAGTTGAATAGGCTGATTTGATGGGTTGTTTTATATTAACTAAACGAGCTTATTGCCAAATAGCTTTGGGTAATATTTTAACAATACAAATACACCAAAACTTCCTACAGTATCAGCAGCAATATCCCATATATCAAAAGACCGATTGGGTATATAATATTTCTGCACAAACTCCATTATCATTCCATAAAAAGAGCAAAGAAATGCGACAAGAAAGAACCATTTTTTTTGATTAATTGCTCTGCAAAAAAGAAAACTTAGTATCAAAAAAATAAAAGTGTGGATGATTTTATCGTAATATGGTATGTAATGCAACCAAGAAATTGTTGGCAATTTTTTACCTGGGATACAAAGTAAAAAAGTAGTAAATGTAAACCAAAGTATTGCAATAAAAAAAGAAGTTCTATTAGTTCTCAAAGCATCAATATTAATAAAGGGGAATGTAGAAACAGTCCCCTTTCCATCTGAAAAAACCCCGCTATTTTATTAGCAATTAAACCTCTCAATAACCTATACGTTTTTTCGATGAAAAGGGTTGCGTTTACTTTTTAAATTATTTTTAGTTAGCAATTTTGCGTTTATTTTTTAGTGTTTCCAAAATTTGCTTTTGGCGATCTGCATCTGCTTTTTGGTTAGTTTGATCAATTGAATTTTGAGCAATATCATCATCAAGCTTTTTCTTCTTCTTTTGCAATGAAGTAGCATCTTCTACCAAGCCATCTACTTTTTTCAAGCTCTTTTTTATAATATCTTCTTGAGCCGAAATTTGCAATTCTAAATCGTATGAAGCAGCAACTTCTCTTAAACTATTCAAATAAACCTTTGAGCTATTGATTAAATCTGTATCAGCAGTATCGCTTGCAAAACTATCAAATCCTTTGCCAATAAGCATTGTAACAATTGACACTTCTTTCTCTGAACGACTTTTTCTGTCCACCATTACATATAAATCGTGAGGTGTATTGTCTAATTCTTTTAGCACAACACCACCATATACATAATAATCTTTAACCTTGTGAGCTTTGTAGCCAAGCTTCTCAAAGTTTTTGTTGATAGCTTCTCTCACGGTATTTTCAACAAACGGAATTTCACCAATCACACCCGGCACATCTTTTTTATTAAACTGAACAACAGTGTAACGACTTTGCCCAATTAAGGAATTGATAGCTAATATTGATAAAACTAAAAAAACAATCTTTTTCATTATACTTATTTAATGGTTATTTATAAAACGGATTTGTGTTTGTTTTATTTTCTATTCTTTTTTTCAAAATTTTTTGTACATAGTGAAAAAAAATATTTTTTCCTTTGTCCAAATTACATTTCATTCACATATATAATAGGATGCTTGTTAATGATATACATCAATTATGTGTAAATTATGCAGGACAAGCTAAAAAATGTGTACAAAAAAATCATCTCATTGGCACTTTGTTTTTATATAAAGTGTTGCTAACGAATTTTTTATTTTTATTCCGAAATATAAAACAGCATTTCGGAAACCTCAAATATCTTTTTGTAATAATTCAGAACACATTCGATTACGTAAAATGTAAACTGCTTGATTAAGTTTGCCTTTCAACATCTTTAACAATTGCAAAATTATGCGTATGAAAACGTTATCTACTTCAAAAAAGTACAGACTCCTTAGTGCGAAAGCATTTCTTGGATTTTTTCTATTAACTGCTTTGTGTGTTCCATTGCAGCGACTATCTGCCCAAACATTATGGTACTACAATGGTAGTGGTGCGTTAAATAGCACAAGCAGTTGGGGAACTAACACTAATGGAACAGGAGGAACATTATCTGATTTTACGAGTGGTGGTAGGTATTTTATTTTACAAAATACCACCGCTGTTACTTTAACGGGTACTTGGAATATTGGAACTACCAGCTTTGCAAGTGCTGGTGGTGATAGTCTTATAATAGGCAATCCATCAACAGCAGCTGCACCAATAACAATTACATTGGCATCTGGTTCTGCGTTAACAGTTAATAAATCTGGTACAATTTCAGTATCTGCTCCATCGAGTGGAAATCATAAAATAATTTATCAAAATGCAACAGCCATCTCATTTGGTACTATCAGCGACCCAAATTTGGAAATTGTATTTGATGGTGCTACTATAACAACAGTTTCTGTTAAGTCGTTTGGTGATTTAAGTTTAATAAATGGTGCTAATGTCAATATGGGTGGTGCTAATACTAAGTTTAGAAATATTAGTATTGATGCTACTTCCACATTAAGTGGACCTATTGGTGCATCGTCTAACTTTCTTGCTGTTCGCAGTGGTGGTGCGGTAACTATTAATGGTACATTTAGAGCAGGGAAAAATGGTGGACTTGCAACAACAACTGGTACGGGTGCATTTACTGGTACTGTTACTACCAATGGCAATAGTTCAACCATCACTAACGCTTCAGCTGCAACAGCAGCCAGCACAGTCGGATTAACGCAAACTGTAACTTGTGCAAGTACCGCAGGATTAAGTGTTGGTTCTTACATTTCTGTTGCAAGTGGTACAGGTGCATTTCCTGCATTAACTTACATTAAGGCCATAACAAGCTCAACAAAGTTTACTGCATCAGCATCAGCAACAACAGCATTGAGTGGTGCAACTATTTCAACTACTTTATATGCTTTACCTTGTATATCTAGCACAAGTGTTACAGCTGGAGGAGCAGTTAGTAAGTTAACTGGTACTGGCACATTTGCAGGCAGCACAACAGTAATTGGTGTTCCAAACAGTACCACACTTGCATTATCAGCATCACCAACAGCCACTATAATAAGTGGGGCAACTGTGCAGGTAGCTTTCACACCATCAACAACTTGGTCAACACTTGTGTTTGAAGATGCAGTTGCTAACCTAACATTAGGCTCAGCATCAACTATTGACTTTTATAGAGGAACGAGTGGACAAACAGCTGCACAAACTGTAGATACATTATCTTACGCTAATCTAATACTATCAAACTCGGGTACTGCAAGTAATAAATCATTTTTAGCAGGAACTATCAATGTTTCAGGCAGTTTTACAGTTAGTAATTTATTAGGTACAATTACACAACCATCTTCTACAACCATTAATTTTACTGGTTCTTCTGCACAAACGTTACCGAGTCAGTTAACAACTTATTCTGTTTTAGGTATTAGTGGTGGTACAAAAAATACATCAGGTAATATTTCTGTTACATCTTCATTAAACCTAACGAGTGGTACTATTACAACTGTAAATGATACTGTAATTGTTACATCAGCAGGAACTGTAAGTAGAAGTGCTGGTTGGGTAAATGGAAATTTAAGAAGAAACATAAGTATAACTACGGGTTCAAAGATTGCTCGTGTATTTAATATTGGCGATGCTACAAACTATGCACCTATTACCTTAACGTTTGATTCAGTTTCAACAGCAGGTAGTTTAACAGCTTCTTCACGCACACCCATTACAAGTGTTGCCAATTATGCAACTGCACCAGTTAGCAATACTGCTTATGTAAATAGGTATTGGAATATATCAAATACCAACAGCACACTGGCATTTACTGGCAACTATACTGCAGCAATGACCTATGTAAATGGTGATATAGTTGGTGGTGCAACTTCAGCAACATTGATTGCTGCACAAAATGTTAGTGGCACTTGGTCTAAGCCTTCAACAAGTGGCACAACCAATGTAAGCACAGCAACTGGCTTAACAGCAATTGGTAATTTTATTTTGGCGAATGATTGCATTACAGTAACGCCAAGTATTTCAATTAGTGCTACAACAAATATTTTCTGCACAGGCACAAGTTCAACGTTTACAGCAACACCAACAAATGGCGGCACTGCTCCAACTTATCAATGGAAGAAAAATGGTAACAATATTTCTGGTGCAAATAGCACTACATTGGTCCTTACTAGTGCAAATGTTGCGAATAGCGATACAATTACTTGTGTGATGACAGCAAATAATATTTGCCAAACAAGTGCAACAGCAACAAGTAATAAAATTGGGTTAACAGTTGGTGCTTTAGTCACACCAAGTGTTACAATTAGCACTTCATCAACAGACACTATTTGTAATGGAAGTGTAACAACGTTTACTGCAAGCAGTACCAATGGAGGTTCAGCTCCAAGTTTTGAATGGTTTAAAAATGGTCAAAGTCAGGGAACTGGTAATGGCACAATAACTTTTGGAGCAAATACTTTGAGTACTGGTAACAGTAGTTTTAGTTGTGTAATGACAGCAAATAATACTTGCCAAACAACAGGCACAGCTCCTAGCAATACAATTGTTTTGTATGTAAAACAAAGCCCATTAATAGGTGTATCAACAGTAAGTTTATCAACTTTATGTGGAATAGGTAGCACAACAACAGCTTATAATACCAACACCAGTGGTGTGGTGTTTGGAGCAGCAAAGGCACAGCCGTATCAGTAAGCACTGCAACAGGTGGAGCAGTGCTTACTGATACGGCTGTGCCTTTGCTGCTCCAAACACCACCACCACTGGTGTTGGTATTATAAGCTGTTGTTGTGCTACCTATTCCACATAAAGTTGATAAACTTACTGTTGATACACCTATTAATGGGCTTTGTTTTACATACAAAACAATTGTATTG
>JANYEP010000017.1 GCA_025363075.1 Chitinophagaceae bacterium
ATTCAAATGAAGACAAATGACGGCTCATTTAAATTTTTCCCATTGTTTGATGTTTCAGATTTTACCAATAATCCAATCGATTCTGTGAGAGATGCACGTAAATGGATTGGTGCAATTTATTACACCATTATTGAAAAAAAATATAATAATAAATCCTGCTATACATTGCTTGGCAGAGATGATAATAATGAACGCACCAATAAAAAATGGATAGATATTTTGTCATTTGATGAAGTAGGAAATCCCCAGTTTGGACGTAACTGTTTTGTTTACCCAAATGATGGTATTAAACCAGCACAACCTTGCTATAGATTTTGTCTTGAATTTAGAAAAAATGCTGGAGTGAAATTGCAATACGATGAAAAATTAGATGAAATAATTCTTGACAGATTGGTTAGTGAAAGCAATGATTTAAACACAAAATCTACCTTGATTCCCTATGGTGAATATGAAGGGTTCAAATGGCAAAATGGTAAATGGTATTACACAGCAAAACCATTTGATGCAGTAGAGATAAAAGAAGAAACTGACAAAAAAATTGCTCCTAAATCTTTTTTGGAAAAAGCAGCTAAAAGCAAGAAAGGAAGATTTTAAGAAAACTGGTTAGTCCAATTTAAACAAGCTATCCACAAACTCTTTTTTGTCAAAAATAAGTAAGTCATCAATCTTTTCTCCAACACCAATAAACTTTACTGGTATTTTAAATTGATTGGCAATAGCAAGCACCACACCACCTTTTGCAGTACCATCAAGTTTTGTAATTGTTAAGGAAGAAACATTTGTTGCAGCTGTAAAATGTTTAGCTTGTTCCAATGCATTTTGTCCAGTGCTACCATCCAAAATAAGCATTACCTCGTGAGGAGCATCTGGCAATATTTTATTAATTACTCTTTTAATTTTTGAAAGCTCTTCCATTAAATGAGCTTTATTATGCAATCTTCCTGCTGTGTCAATAATCACTATATCGCTACCTCTGGCAACTGCACTTTGCACTGTGTCAAAAGCAACAGCACTTGGGTCGCTGCCCATTGCTTGCTTTACAATAGGCACACCAACTCTTTCGCTCCAAATAGTTAATTGGTCAACAGCCGCAGCTCTAAAAGTATCTGCAGCACCAAGCAAAACATTGTGTCCTGCTTTTTTATAATTGTAAGCAAGTTTACCAATAGTTGTTGTTTTGCCAACACCATTAACACCTACAACTAAAATAATGTATGGTTTTTTATTGGCAGGAACTTCAAAATTTTTATAAGAAATATCATCAGCATCAATCAATACATTTTGTATTTCTTCTTGAAGCAATCTATTTAATTCGCCTGCACCAACATATTTGTTTTCCTTTACCCTTTTTTCAATACGTTCTATAATTTGAATAGTGGTGTCAATGCCTACGTCTGCACTTACTAGTGCTTCTTCTAAATTGTCCAGCACTTCTTCATCAACAGTTGATTTTCCTGCAATAACTTTGGTAAGTTTAGACAAAAAACCTTCTTTGGTTTTTTGCAAACCAGCATCTAAATTTTCTTTTTCTTTTTTACCAAATAACTTATCAAAAAAGCCCATAATGTGAGTATTAGTTCTAAACTAAAAAAGCTCTTCCGAATATCAGAAAAGCTTTTAATATAATTTACCTAAGCGAGTATTAGTTACCTGCTTTTAAAAATTCAGCTACTTTATCTTTGTGAACAATTTGTTCTTTAAAAGTATAAGCACCAGTTTTTGGGCTACGTACACTTTTAATAACTTTAGTCCAATTTTTTGCGTCTGCTGCTGCTTTTAAATCTTTTACTTTTGCGTTCTTTGATGCTGCTTTTGCCATCTTTAATGAATTTGTTAATTAGATAATTTGATGATGTGATAATGTGAGTGTTTTATTAGCACATTGGCTAATTAGCACATCAGCACACTATTTAATTTCTTTGTGAACAGTTACTTTTTTAAGAATTGCGTTAAATTTTTTCAACTCAATTCTTTCTGGAGTATTTTTTTTATTTTTTACAGTAATGTAACGGCTTGTGCCTGATTTACCACTTGTTTTATGTTCAGTACATTCTAATATTACCTGAACTCTATTTCCTTTTTTTGCCATTGTTATAGTTTTATGGTATTAATACCAAATTGTACAAATTTTAGATTTTAGAACCTTCAGCTCTTAATCCTTTAATTACACTTGCAAGTCCGTTTTTGTTGATAGTACGGATAGCTTCTGCTGAAACTTTAATAATTACCCAACGATCTTCTTCAGCATAGAAAAAACGTTTTGTTTGCAAATTAGGTAAAAATCTACGTTTAGTTTTAATGTTAGAATGCGATACGCTATTTCCTACAATTGGCTTCTTACCTGTAACCTGACATACTCTTGCCATAAAAAAATATTTATATCCGATTTTTTTCGGACGGCAAAAGTAGGGAGTTGTAATTAATTAGCAATATTATCTCTACATTTTTTTGATTTTTTTTTTGATTTCTATCTTAAACCTGTCACCATAATATAAAAGTTGTAACTATTTTGTCGTATTTAATAGAGTTTTTGCATTGGATAACAATGTAAATGGTATTCAGTATTTATCGGATCATATAACATTTTTCTTCTTCTATAGTTTTTAAAAGTTACCCTGAAATAAGGCATTTTTCAATCTTCTTTACAGGAAAACTCACAAGAAATTAGAAACAAGTTTTGCTATTGCCATTTTTCATTCAGTCTTCTATTTAAAGCTATGTAATTACTTTCAAGTAAGTTGACATAATAAGCTGTATACACATCAATTTATATCTAAAATATTGTTTTGTAGATGAATACAAATGGCGTATCCCTATTTTAAGGGATTGTATGTTGTATTTAATTAAAAGTGTTTTGCATTTCGATTCTTAAAAACCAAACAAAATATTTTATAATTAAAACAAAAACAATGTACTCAAAATTCACACGCATTTTATGCACACTGCTGTTTGCTATAATCAGCACCTGTGCGATGGCTCACACAGTCACTTGTGGTGTTGGTAGCACAACGCAATGCCTTAGTGGCAACTCTTTTGCCTTTACGGCAACTGCAGATAACCAGAACTTAAATCCAACGTATAGTTGGAATTTTGGTGATGGTTCTGCATTATCAACTTCACAAAATCCTTCGCACACTTATGCAAGTTCTGGTAGTTATACTGCCACTTGTACTTGTACGTGGACGAGTGATGGATATGTAAACTCTTGTACAAAGGCAGTAACTGTTTACAGTATGCCAAGTACGCCAACAATCAGTGCTGGTGGTGCTACTACGTTTTGTAGTGGTGGTAGTGTTGTATTAACATCATCAAGTTCAAGCAATAACCAATGGTATAAAGACGGTGTTGTTATTTCTGGTGCAACAAACCAAACTTATACTGCTACTGCAAGTGGTAGCTATACAGTTGTGGTTACAAATGCAAATGGTTGTAGCACGTCAAGTGTTGCAACAACAGTTACGGTAAATTCAATTCCAAGCACACCAACTATCAGTGGTAGTCCAACTACGTTTTGTGCTGGTGGTAGTGTTGTGTTAATGTCTTCTTCTTCTACTGGCAATCAATGGTACAAAGATGGTGTTGCTATTTCTGGTGCAACCAATCAAACCTACACTGCAACTTCAAGTGGAACTTATACTGTTGTTGTAACAACAAGTGGTTGTTCATCTGCTGCAAGTGCAGGCAAGGTTGTTACAGTAAATGCTAATCCAAGTACACCAACTATTACACCTGCTGGTTCATCAAGCTTTTGTGCTGGTGGTAATGAGGTGTTAACATCATCTTCTT
>JANYEP010000019.1 GCA_025363075.1 Chitinophagaceae bacterium
AAAACTTACACTTTAAACGTGGGGGGGAGTATGAATATAGGTTCTGGTACAAGTTTTACAAGTATTAATACCAGTTCTGCTGCCAATAACTCAATTAATTTTACTGGTGGTTCAGCAGCAGCCTCATTTACCAACAATGGAACTTTTACTATCACGGGTGTAGGCTCTACAACAATTGCAAGCAGTAAAACATTGACACTAAATACTGACTATAATTTACCATCGGCATCTACAGGTTTAACTGTAAATGGAGCCCTGAATTGTGCTACTAATAAGGTTACTGGTTCTGGGCCATTTACCTTAGGAGCAGCTGGAACTTTAAAAATAGGTGATGCTAATGGTATTACTTCTGCTGCATCTACTGGTAGCATTCAAACCACTGGTACTCGAACTTTTCCTATTACTGCCAACTATGAATATAATGGTACAACAACTCAAGTTACAGGTAACCAATTTCCTGCAACTGTAAATAAGTTTACCATTAATAACAGTGGTGGTACAAGTGGCGTAACATTAAGTTCTGCTGTGATTGTTTCTGATTCATTGGTTTTAACATCTGGAAATTTAACGCTTGGTGCAAACAATATTACTCTTACTCAAACCAAGCCTGTTGCTGGAACTCCAGGAACAACAAAGCATATTGTAACGAACAGTACTGGTAGAGTTCTTGCTACTTATGGTTCTGCTGCATATACTTTCCCTGTTGGAAATAGCAATACACTTTATTCTCCAATAATAGTTACCAATGGTGGGGCATCTCAAACATATACTATTGGAACATCGTCAACTTCATATTCACCTTCACAAGATGCTTTACCTTGGAGTTGGTCAGTAGCAGCAAGTGGCACAAGTGCCACAACTCTTGCATTTAAGTGGACAAATGGAGATGCTGGTGCAGGATTAGCAGCTTCAACTACAAATGGTTCTGTTTACCAATATAGTGGTTCAACTTGGTCAAGTCAAGGAGGAACAACTTCAGCTGGAACTCCAAATACAACAACAGTTTCTGGGGTAACAAGTTTTACAAATAATTTATGGACTGTTGCTTATCCAAATACACCAGCTTTAACAGCTTCTGTTGGTAGTTTAAGTTTCCCATCAACAATTGCTGGTAATAGCTCTGCTGGGCAATCATTTACTTTATATGGTTCTTTGTTTAATACATCAACAGGAAATATTACTGTTACAGTTCCTAATTCAAGCTTTGAATTATCTACTGATAGTAGTAGTTGGAGTTCATCGGTTATATTACCATACACTTCATCAACACTTACACTAACTAAGGTTTATGTAAGATTCTCACCTGCAAGTGCAGGTTCTTTCTCTGGCAATCTTGTTTTTGCTGGTGGCGGTGTAACTGGAATTTATCTTCCTACACTTGCTTTAAGTGGTACTGGAAACAATAATGTTAACTACTACAATGTTGCTAACGCAGACATTACTGATCCTAATAATTGGGGTACAGCTTCAGATGGTAGTGGTTCACACCCTACAGATTTTATAACAGATGGTCAGGTATTTAATTTGACAAATACTGGTGCTACGATGAGTGGAGTTTGGACGGTTTCTGGTGCGAGTTCTTCAGTAATTGTAGGAAACGGTACTGCTACTTATTCATTTGCAGCAACAAGCAATATTATTGGTACAGTTGATGTTAAAAATAATGCAACTATTCATTTTAACGCAAATGCAATCACTACAACATTAGGTACAGTTTACACAGGTAGTACAGTTGATTATGCTGCAACTTCTGGTTCTCAAAATGTACTTGGTGGAAGTTACTCAAATTTAACTTTAAGTGGTGCAGGTTCAAAAACATTTAGCCCTGCTTCAACAAGTGTTTCAGGAGTATTTAATCCAGTAACTGGGTTTAATGCAGATACTGGAACAATTGTACTTAACGGAACATCAAGTTCTCAAGCTATTCCTGCATTTGGCTACAAAGGATTAACTGTTTCTGGTACAAATGGTAAATCAACATCAGGTTCTTTAAGTGTTGCTGGTGTATTAACAATTACAAATAACTTTACTATCGCCACAAGTAATACTTTGAGTTTTGCATCAACAGCAACAATATCAGGCAGTGGAACAGGAACAATAACTGTAAATGGTACTTTTGATGACCAATTAAACAGCGTGAATTTTAGTGCTGGTAGTGCAACAATTAATGTAGCAGCTGGAGGTACTTTTAAAGTTAGTGGTTACGCAAGTGGAAATGGGACTTTGGTATTCACTAATGTAAACTTCACTAGTGGTATTGGTGCTGCTGGTTCTACACTTTATATTTCTGCTCCTGGTGCTCCAAGAATTCCATCAGCCAATACCACATTTAGTGGAAATGTAGTATGGGATGTGCCTGCACAAATCGGCAATGCAGTTTTCTTTAATGTTACTACATTTACAATTAGTGGTAATCTTACTATTGTTTCAACTGGTAATGGAAATGGACAAATATCAAATGGTAGTGGGAGTGCTGGTAGAACATTAACTATTTTAGGCGACTTAATTATGCAAGGTGGAAGATATGATCTTTCAGGTACTTCTACACCAGCTAATGCCACTTCAGGAAGTACCACTACTGTTAATGGAAATGTTACTTTAAATGGTACAACAGATACTCTTTTTGTAGCAAGTTCTGTACTTGCTCCAGGAACAATTGCCAATAATCTTTTCATAAAAGGAAATTTAACACATACTGCAGGTGTGATTGGGAAATTGAGTGGTGCTACAATTTCTACTACATTAACATTTAATGGTTCAAATAATCAAGATATTAATTCATTGGGAATTATCAATGGTGTAAATGTTGTATTAAATAATTCAAAAGGGGTTAGACTATTAAATAACACTTCTTTAAGTGGTAATTTAGCTTTCACAAGTGGCAAAGTCCGCACAAATGGATATACCTTAACTTTTGCAGGAAGTACCTCTACTTGCAGCGGAACAAGTTCTACAAACTATATTGCTTTGTGTGATGCAAGTAATACTCCATCTTCAACTGGAGGAGTTGTAGCCCAAAGTATTGGAACAGGTGGTAGATCTTCATTTGTATTTCCAATTGGTGCCGACACATCTTCTTACAACCCGGTTACAATAGCTAATTCAATTGCTGCTGTTGATTTTACAGCCAAAGTAAGTAAAACTGCAATTGGTGGCGTTGCTGCTACAAATAGCGTACAAAGAACCTGGAATATTCAGGCAAGTGGTGCTGCGTCTGCTGTATTAACAATGCAATGGGCTGGTGCAGATAGTGGTGTGAGCTTTACTAGAAATAGTGCTGCAATTGTTCATTTCAATGGTTCTATTATTGATACAGCCAGCAATGGTGGTATAGCTTCAGGTAGTGATCCTTATACTTTAAGTTCTGGAGCAACCGAATTTACAAGTTTTGGAGATTTTGGCGTAAGCAATGGTGTGATTCAGCCTGCAGCTGCACCAACTGCACAAGTTACAAATCTTAGCCTTACTCCATCAGGCACATCTGCTACAATTAGTTGGACAAAACCATCTGGTGCTGGCACTAACACTTTAGTAGTTATAAATGCTACAAATGCGGTAAGCACAAACCCTACAGATCAAAATACTTATACAGATGGAGGAAGTGTTTTTGGTAGTGGTTCTTTAATTGGAACAGGAAATTATGTGGTTTACAACAGCACAGGAACATCAATATCTGTAACAGGATTAATTCCTGGTACAACTTATTATGTTGCTTTATATTCTTTCAACGGAAATGCTGGAACAGAAAATTATTTAACACCAGCTTTAACAGGTAATACTACCACTACGCAAACTGTTTACACTTGGATTGGTGGAGGTTCTTCGAGTAATATTGCAAATCAAGTTAACTGGAGTGCAGCTGGTGTAGGTGGTGCAGCAGTTGGTACAAGTGGTACAATTAGTTTTGGTACTTATGATAAATTAGTTTGGGATGGCAATTTCTCAACTGTAGATACGCTTGCAGCTACACTTACAGTTGGTCAAATGGAATTTAAAAATGGAGCAAATGTTACCCTTGCTTCTACTACAACTAGACCTGTAGCAATAAATGGTGCTGGTGGAACAGATTTGTCTATTGCATCTAATAGCTCATTAATAATAGGTTTCGCTAATTTGGGTAATACAAACAGTCCTGATACAACTAAAGTAAATACTATAAATGTTACATTAGCTTCTGGGGCAACAGCCTCTATTTCAGGGACACTATCTATTGGTAATGCTATTAGTGGAGGTTCTCCTGGTAACCATAATGTTGTGGCAAATAATGCTGGTGCAATTGTTTTCAATAGTGGTTCAACTTGTATCTACAATGTTTCAAGCAGTATATTCCCTTTTGGTAATACTACCACTGGGTCTGTTATTTTTAATAGTGGCTCTATAATGAAAGGATATAAAAGTAATGATATATTTGGTGGTAAAGCTGTAGTTGTTTTTCAAACTGGTAGTACTTATGAATATGATGGCTCTAGCAATGCTTATCTTCCTTTTGGAAATACTGGTACACCAGCTATAACTGCTGCACAAACTTTTTCTAATTTTATATTCAATGGTAGTGTTGCACTAACACCAGCATTTACAGTTGGTGTAACTATGGATAGTTTAATTGTAGCTTCTACTTCAGTTGGAGTTGTTACACTTAAAGCTACAAATGGATTAAATGTAAAAGGCAATATTACCAATAGGAGTGCAACAAATAAACTAACATTTGATTTAGGTGCAGCTGGTACGGGTACTGTAAATATGGTTGGAACATCTACCCAAAATATATTGAATGCTGGTGGAGGTATTACTTTTGGTAGTGCCACAGCTGCTAATATAATGTTACTTAATATTAACAATGCTGCTGGTGTAAATATTGGTAACTCAACTTATACAGGCAACGTTACTGCACTTGCATCAAATACATTAACACTTACATCAGGTGCGTTCAATATTGGTGCAACAACTTTTGCTTTGGCAGGTGCAGTAAATAGAGATGGTGTCACAACTACAGGTACAATTTCAACGAGTGGTAATGATACAATTAGTGTAACTGGTTCATCTTCTTTGCCTGCTGGTTTATTTACTTCAAATACAGTGCGTAGTTTAGTAATCAATCGTGCTGGTGGAGTAAGTTTAAATAATAATTTAACTGTTAATGGAGCTTTAACTTTATCAAGTGGTGTTCTTTCAACAGGGTCAAATACTGTAAGCATTTCATCAACAGGTTCTACAATTCGCACTGGTGGCTGGTTAAATGGTAATTTACGTAAATATGTTCCTACAGGTTCTAACATTTCTACAACATTTGATGTTGGAGATGCAGCTACGAATTATACACCTCTAACTTTCACTTTTGCAAGTGTTACAACTGCTGGTGATATTTTAGTAGCTGTAAACACTGGTGTGTCAGGCGAAGCAAACTATGCAAGTTATCCTTTAAGCAAATCTGCATATTTGAACAGATATTGGTCTGTATCAAATGTTAATACACTCGCATTTACAACTTGTAGTGCAGCTGTTACTTATATTTCAGCAGATTTAATAGGTGGTGCAACAGCATCAACGATTAAAACAGGTATCTATAATTCAGGTTGGTTAACTTATGCAACTGCAGCTGGAACAAACAGAGATACTGCAATGACAATAACAGCTCTTGGTGATATTTTATTAGCTAATTGCATTAGTTCAGTAGTTCCAAGTGTGTCAATCAGTACCACTTCAACAGCAGTTTGCACAGGCGGAAGTGCAACATTTACTGCAATACCAACAAATGGTGGAACTGCACCAAGTTATCAATGGAAAAAGAATGGTACTACTAATATTGGCACAAATAGTTCAACATTAGTTTTACAAGACAATCAAGTAACAACAGGCGATATCATTACCTGTGTAATGTCGCCAAATAATGCTTGCCAAACTTTGAATAGTGTTACCAGCAGTGGTATCGCATTAACAGTAGGAACAGTAACACCAAGTGTATCAATTAGTACAGTATCATCTGATACTATTTGTAACGGAAGTGCTACTACATTTACTGCAAGCAGCACAAATGGCGGAACATCTCCAAGTTTTGAGTGGTTTAAAAATGGTCAAAG
>JANYEP010000023.1 GCA_025363075.1 Chitinophagaceae bacterium
CGGGGGCGGCCCTTACGCAGACCATGCTTGGAGCACGCTTGGCACCCGTCGGCTCCCTAAATCGGAGTGTGTCTAATCAAAAGCAAGCAGCCTGTCATGTCCGCAATTTGCATGCTTCTAGAGATCAGCGGCATGCTCTTGCCTATTGACAATGAGTAAGTTGAGTCTGTGCAGTCAGGACTGCTCCCAACGCACTAGAGCTATCTAGAGCCTAGCGGGAGCTGCAGTTACAACTAAGGGTACCGTCATTATCTTGAAGTTGTAAACCAAGAGTTTGAAACAAGTTCTTTTTGGAAAAAGAATGCAAACACTCTTTTAATCTTTTATTTATACAAAGCTGGCTTTGACATACTCGATTTCATTATCAAATTAGTTGATGAATGGAATTTTCCAAATACAGATTTGGAAATCATAAAAAAAGATTGGCAACTTATAAAACAAAAAATTGCTGATGGTAAAGCCCACGAACTTTCAGAGGGTGACACTTTTTATTTAGGAGCTTGTACTAAAGGAGCAAATGCAAACTCAACAAGAAAACAACCTTTCAGTAACATTCCAGCAAAACAAAGAGCATATTCTTTAAAGCAAGGTTATGTAAACCATATTATTGCTTCAATTGCAAACGAAGCAACAGGAGTTTATGGCAAACTTATTCCATCAGTTGCAGTTGCTAAAAAGCAAACAATAGAGGAAATTGTAATTTCAAAATTCAAACCTTATTACGGCAAAAATATTCAACAAATTCTTGATAAAACAGGAGTTGAAATAAATACAAAAGCAAAAAGCTTTTATGCAAGTTTAACCAAAGCTATATTAGGCATTGAGTTAGACAAAGAAATTGAAGAATTTGAAAAAGCTGAAATCATTGTAAAAACTGTCAGACTTAAAGCAAATAATTTACCAAAGGAAGACATTTCGTTTCCAAATTTCAAATACCAAGAAATTATAAATGAACAATGGGATGACTCTGATTTCAAAAATATTTTAGAGCATAAATTTTTGTTTGTTTTCTTTCAATTTGAAAATGAAGAATTGGTTTTAAGAAAAGTAAAATTTTGGAATATGCCATATGTAGATATTCTTGAAGCTGAGAAGGTCTGGGCAAAAACAAAAGAAATTGTTTCAAAAGGTACAATAGTAAAAGAGGTAATTGGAACAACACGTTACACCAACCTCCCAAATAAATCTTTTAATTCAGTTTCACACGTTAGACCCCACGCCAAAAATGCAGCAGACACTTATCCATTGCCAAAAAAAGATAAAGTGACCAAAGCAAATGAATATACAAAGCATTGTTTTTGGCTTAACAATACTTATGTGAGAGATGAAATATATTTTAAATAAACCCGCTCTCTTAGGCTTGTAACCTAACAGCATTATTTTATTGCTTTTAGCAATATTAGTTTTACCCCTTTTCCTCAAACAATTACTCATTGTCCTAACCACCTCACTCAAATCAATTTCAGTCTTACTCAAACAAGATTTCAATTCGCTCATTCTTAAATGCAATTCACTCAATTCAGTGCAATAAATACTCAATTCAGAAATAATTTTACTCAATCCAAAAAAAATATTACTCAATTCATATTTCAACTTACTCAATTCAAAAATAATCTTACTCAATTCAAAAATAATGTGTTTCAAAAAGGGTGTTATCTACTTATATATCAATTAGTTTTGTAGTTCAATCAATTTTAACTCATTTCTAAATTTCATCAACTATGGCATCAACATCAGAAGTTACCTTCGGTGCAAGAATTGCAAACGCCGAAGCTCTTTCAACAAACCTAAAAGGTTTCGTAGGGTATGTAGCACAAACTACCGACACATCAATTGTCAATTACGATGCTTTAATTGCATCAATGAAAACCGAAAACAGCAGCGTAGCAACTAAAAAACTTGCTTATTCTGTTGCTGTAGATGTAAGGCAAAAACATTTTCTTAAAGAACCCACTTCAATCAGTAAAATCTTAAGTCCAATTGTAGCAGCTGTTCGTGCAAAAATGGGAAAATCGTCAAAAGAATTAGCAGACATTACTGCACTTATGACAAAAATTAGGGGAGAAAAACTAAAGAAACCAAAAGCTGGCGACACGCCAGAAACAGTTAGCCAATCAGAGCGTTCTTATGGTTCAATGACACAAAATTTTTCCGACATTGTAACTACGCTAACGGCATTAGGAGCAAATTATTCAGTAGTAAAAGTCAATTTAAAACTTCCTGCACTATTAACAAAGGTTGCAGATATTACAGCAGCCAACAATGCAGTAACAACTACTTACGGCTCACTAAAAACAACTGTTGATAGCAGGTCAAACAAATATGACGACCTTTCAGAAAGAACACAACGTATTAAAGAGGCAGTTAAAAGTCAGTATGGTGTTAGTTCTACCGAATACAAACTAATAAAGGGTTTAAAAGTATAACAACTATAAAAGTCACATTAAAAAAATTGCACCAAAAAAAACCGCCTCTATTGAGGCGGTTTTTATATGTAGAATCAATAGTAAACTATTTTCCTTCTTCAGGAGTAGCAGCTGCAGCAGCTTCACCACCTTCAAGTTTTGCACGAATATCTGCAAGAGAACCTAAATCGCCAAGTGTAGATTTTTCAACTTTTGATTGAATGTTTTTCACCGCTTTTTTAGTTTGTTCATTTTCAGCAATAGCTTCTTTTTTAGCTACTTCTTTTTCTTCTGCAATTACTTGTTCCCAAATTCTTGTATGACTCAAAAGAATACGTTTCTCGTTTCTGTCAAATTCAATAACAACAAATTGTGCAGTTTCTTCAGCAACAACTTGTTTGCCATCTTCTTTAAACAAATGACGAGCAGGAGCATATCCTTCTAAACCATAAGCCAATTGTACCAACGCACCTCTGTCATCTTTTTTAGTAACAGTTCCTTCGTGGGTTGTTCCTACACCAAATGTATCTTCAAGGCTATTCCAAGGATCTTCTTCAAGTTGTTTGTGTCCTAATTGAAGTTTACGATTGTCTTTGTCGATAGACATAATAATCGTGTCAATTTGTTCTCCAACTTTAGTAAATTCTCCTGGGTGATTTAAACGTTTCATCCAGCTTAAATCGCTAATATGAATCATACCACCAATACCAGTTTCCAATTCAACAAAAACACCATAAGGAGTAATGTTTTTAACTGTTCCTACGTGTTTGCTTCCTTCAGAGAATTTAGTTTCAATAGTAGTCCAAGGGTCTTCAGCCATTTGTTTAATAGATAAACTCATTTTGCGAGCATCTTTATCTAAAGTAACAATTTTAGCTTGGTGTTCAGCACCCATTTTAAAGAATTCCTTAGCATTGATTGGTGTATTTGCCCAAGTAATTTCACTTACGTGAACCAATCCTTCAACACCTGGTTGAATTTCTAAGAAACTACCGTAATCTTCAATATTTACAACCTTTCCAGTAACAATTGCACCTTCAACTAAAGTTTCAGGCAACACATCCCAAGGATGAGGAGTTAATTGTTTTAAACCAAGGCTGATACGTTTTTTGTCATCATCAAAGTCTAATACCACAACCTGAATTTTTTGGTCAAGTTTAAGCACTTCGCTTGGATGAGAAATTCTGCCCCATGAAATATCTGTGATATATAGTAAACCATCCAATCCACCTAAGTCCATAAAAGCACCAAAGTCAGTAATGTTTTTAACAACACCTTCTAACACTTGACCTTTTTCTAATTTACCCATAATCTCAGCACGTTGTGCTTCAATATCGCTTTCAATAAGAGCTTTGTGAGATACAACAGCATTCTTAATTTGTTCGTTAATTTTAACAACTTTAAACTCCATTGTTTTACCAACAAATTGGTCGTAATCTGTAACTGGTTTCACATCAATTTGAGAACCTGGTAAGAAAGTTTCCATACCAAATACGTCAACGATAAGACCGCCTTTGGTTTTGCTTGTAACATAACCAGTAACAACTTCACCAGTTTTGTTAACTTCAAGAATACGCTCCCAAGCACGTTGTAAACGAGCCTGACGACGACTAAGGTGTAAATTACCTTGTCTGTCTTCTTTTTCAACAACTAATACTTCTACAACATCTCCAATAGAAACGGATGCTAAATCTCTAAACTCATTTAAAGAAATAAGACCATCACTTTTAAATCCAATGTTGATAACAGCATCAGTTTTAGTTAATCCAACAACATCACCTCTCAAGATTTCTCCATCATTGATGTTTACAAAAGTTGCCTCATACACAGTATCGTATTTAGCTTTTTCGTCTTTACTGTAAACGCCCATATTGCGTTTGTCAACAGTCCAGTCAAAATCGTCGTGAGCAGTTTGCACTGGCTCAACGTAAGCTGGTTTTGCGTGAGTTTCAACTACAGCAGCTGTTTCAGCTACTTCAGGTGCATTTGTTGTCGCAGTAGGTTCTGATGCTGCAACGTCTTCGTTGGCAACAGTGTTCTCCTGAGCATCTGCGTTTAATTGTTTAATAAAATTGTTCATAAAAAATCCCATTTTTTTAATTGGGGCAGCAAAAGTAGGGATTTGTATCTGTAATGCAGTTATTTGGGTTACTTTAGTAACCCTGCAACAATTTTGTCTATTGGTAAACTCAAATCATTTTCAGATAAATTTTTCAAATCAATCCACCTGAAGGATTCAGCACAAGAGGTTTTATCCATAGTTTGTTGTGGTAAAAAATCAAAAACTTTTGTGCTTGTTTTTAAATCGCTTAAATCATTTGCCTGCACAAAATAGTAAATAGAAATAATCTGGTCTTTATTGTTGAATGCAGAAATTTGAAAAAAATCAGTTGTATAAATATGCTTACCAACTGCTACGTCAAGGTTAGTTTCTTCTTTAAATTCCCTTTTTACACAATCTCTTGTTCCTTCGCCAAATTCTAATCCACCACCAGGAAATTTGGTGAAATAATTACCTCTTATAAATTCATCACTTACCAATATTTGCTTTTTATCATTGATTAAAATGCCATAAACACGAATAGAAAAATTCATAAAAGAGGTTTTATTGTAGCAAAATATGTGCTTTTATACCACTCATCAAAAATAGTTTTGAAAATTAGATGTACATACATTAGTTTTGTTCTCACAATGCAAAGAACATTAGATATATTAAAAACAGCTTACAAGAGTGGAGTGGAACCAACTATGGATTTGCTGTACCATAAGGAGCAAAATATTCCTGGTTCTATTCAGTTCAATATGAATCGTTATTATGCACGTCATCCTTGGGTTGCAGATGATACAGGAATGATGGTGTATCACTATAATGAACAAAAACCTGAGGCCAATTATTTGGAACTGAGGTTTTGTATAGCTGGTAATAAATACTGCTCTGAAAAAAGCTGCAATCGTTGCGACCAAAAACCAACCGAAAGTTGCAGAGGAGAAATGCAAACTGTAGATGTTTTTGTTTTTCATTTTACTTCTTCATTTTTACACCAGTTTACGCACAACGTAAAATTGAGCAATAGAAAAGATGAAGTGCTTGCATTTAAACATCCTGCTGCATTTACAAAATTGTTTCCTCTTTGCAGTAAAAAAAGAAATGTTTTAGACGCTTTATTAAACCATAGTTACACTGGAGCATTAGAAAATATTTTCTTAAATGCAAAAATTCACGAAATACTTTTATATAGCCTTGATTGTTTGGTTGATGAAAAACAAGAAGGTTTTATATGCAAGTTTTTAAAGGATGAACATAGCTTGCAAGCAGTATATAATAGCAGGGAAATTTTATTACAAAATATTGGAAATCCCATTACCATAAAGGATTTGAGCAGAAAAGTTGCCATCAACGAGTGTTATTTAAAGAAGGGATTTAAAGAAGTTTTTGGCACAACCATATTTGATTTTTACCAACAACAAAGAATGGAACACGCCAAATATTTATTGTATGAAAAAGGCTTAAGCGTAACAGATGTTTCTGCATTGTTAGGCTATTCTTCAATATCACATTTTTCAGCTGCATTTAAAAAGCATACAGGTTTAAAGCCTTGTGATTTATTAAGATAAAATAAAAAAGCGTTTGAAAAATTCAAACGCTTTTTTATTACTCGTATTTCTTAAAATTAAATATTTAATCCACCACAAGTACTAATAACCTGCCCTGTAACATAGCTACTCATTTCACTTGCCAGAAATAAAGTTACATCTGCAATCTCCTCTCCTTTTCCAAAGCGACCTAAAGGAATTTTTTTAAGGAATTCAGCAGCAGCATCCCCCTCTTTTAAATATTGTGTCATATCAGTTTCAATAAATCCTGGGGCAATAGCGTTGCAACGAATATTTCTGCTACCAAGTTCAAGAGCCACAGATTTCGTGAAGCCAATTACACCAGCCTTACTTGCTGCATAGCTTGCCTGTCCTGCATTTCCACGAATTCCAATAATGGAACTCATATTAATGATGCTCCCTTTTTTTGCTTTCATCATTGGACGAATTACTTGCTTGGTCATATTAAAAACACTATCAAGATTAATTCC
>JANYEP010000055.1 GCA_025363075.1 Chitinophagaceae bacterium
CATTTTAATAAATTTTACAACTGCGGGAAATTATACAATAAGTTTCAAGGGCGGAGGTTTTAATGCAAAATGTGGTTATGATTCCATTGCGAAAACCATCTGCGTCAACGCCACACCTACAGCTTCTTTTACAACACCAAATGATACATTATGTGCTGGTAGTAGTTTAACTTTTACAAGCACATCCAACACACCAACTTGTGGTAACAATATTTATAGCTGGTCAATACAAGCCAATGATACGGCAGGTTGTAGTGCATCGGCTGCTCCAACTTTTGTAAATCCAACAACTGCTTCATCTGCTAATCCTGTTTTAAGTTTTTCTAAACCGGGTATTTATTTAGTAAGTTTAACAACCTCTGTTAGTAGCACAAATTGCACTTCTACTGCTTTCACAAAAAAAATTATTGTAAAAGACAAACCAACTGTTTCAATTGCTTTATCACGTTCAACAATTTGTCAAGGAGATTCAACCACACCAACAGTTACAGCAACTTGCTTTACATCCAACGCTACTTATAGTTGGATATTTCAAAATGGCACACCAGCTACATCAAACATTAAAAGCCCTACTGGCATTGTGTTTAACACTGCTGGTAGTAATAATATTACTGTTGATGTAACAAATGCTTGTGGCACTACTTCTAAACAAACAAGTGTAACTGTTTTGGCTGCACCAACACTTACTGCCACTCCAACCAACACTACCATTTGTAATGGGCAAAATGCAACCATCAATTTAAGTAGCAATCAAACAGGTATTAAATATAGCTGGACATCAACAGTAACAAGTGGTTCAGCCAATGGCAATACAAATCAATCTACACCAATTACAGCAACAACCATTAATGATGTTTTAAATAATACAGGTATAACTGATGCAATTGTTACCTACACCATTCAAGTATTTGGAGATGTGCCAAGCAATTGCCCTGGACAAACAAAAATAGTTGCCATTACTGTGCATCCTGGTACAACACCACCCAATGCAGGTGCAGACCAAACCCTTTGCAATGCAATAACAGCAACACTTGCAGGCAATAATCCAACTGTAGGCACTGGCACCTGGACAAAAGTTTCTGGACCAACAGCAACAATTACTAATGCCAATTTATTTAACACAACTGTTACTGGTTTGCAATCGGGTGTTTATTTGTTTGTGTGGACAATTACAGGAAGCAGTGGTGGTGCTTGCCCTAACACACCAGATACAATGCAAATTATTAATAGACCTACTATAACAACTGCCAATGCAGGTAATGATGTTATAATATGCAACTATTCTGCATCAAATAATTCTGTAACACTTCAAGGAAATGCAGCATCACCAAGCCGTTCTTATGAAACTGGAACTTGGACAATTGTTTCGCAACCAACAAATGGTAATGGAAGTTTTAGTAATGCAAATAGTTCAACATCAACTTTTACATTCAATCAAACAGGTAATTATACTTTAGCCTGGACAATAACAAATGATATTAATTGCCCTTCAACTACTGATAATGTTACAATAAAAGTTTATGCAGCAGCAGTTGGAGGAACAACAAGCAATGATGCAACAGTTTGTAAATTGAATAATGCTGGAACTATTACGCTTACTGGCTTTACAGGCAATATTGTTAAATGGCAATACAAAATTTTGGGCAGTAGTGTTTGGGTTGATATTGCAAATACAACAACAACCTTAAACTACACAAACCTTGATACTACTAAAACATATCAGGTAATTATTGCAACCACTAATACTACTGATTGTCCTGTAACTGCAACTTCTGCACCAACAATAATTACTGTAAATCCTGTACCTCACATTAGTAATTTAACAGCTTCAAATCCTACACAATGCAGTACAGCAAATGGTTCTATTAGTTTTAATGTTACACCAACATCTGGTAGTTATGATATTACATATACATTAAATAGTAGCACTCAAACTGCAAGTATTAGCACAAGTAATGGTGTTATAACTATTAACAATTTAGGAACAGGAGCTTATGATAATTTTATAGTAAAACTTGCAGGTTGCACATCAAACACACTCGGTTCAGCCACACTAAGCAATCCTAATAAACCTGCAACGCCAGTAATTATAGGCAATTCGCCCATTTGTAGTGGAGGAACTTTAAACCTTAGTGCAACTACAGTTTCAAGTGGAATTCCCACATTCAATTGGGTAAATAAAGATGGTTCAACACCAATAGGAGCAACACAAACAATAACTAATATTACAACACTTCAAGGAGGTATTTATCACGTAACTGTTACAATTAATAATTGCACATCAAACGATACAACTATTAATATTACAATTAATCAAACACCATCTGTACCAACAACAAATCCTATTTCGTATTGTCAAAATGATGGAGCAGCGTCATTAAGCCCAGTTGGTAGTAATTATGTTTGGTATAATAATGCAGGGTTAAATAATGGAAGTGCAATTGCACCAACACCAAGCACAACAACAATTGGCAATACAACTTACTATGTTATTGATAGCAATACAACAACTGGTTGCAAAAGTGGCTCATCAAGTTTGGTGGTAACGGTAAACTATACACCAGTAATAATTTTAAAAGATACGTCAAACCCAACTCTTTGTCAAGCCACAGATGGTTCAATTAGAATAAATGGATTAACCCCTAACACTAATTTTTTAATATTTTACAAAAAAAATGGGAGCAGTTTAATTACTGTTCCATCACAGCAAAGTGATGCAAATGGAATAGTGATTATTCCAAATTTAGGAGCAGGAGTATATAGCAATATTTTTGTTACAACAACTATTGGCTGTCCATCAAACACAATTAATTCAGTAATATTAAGCGACCCCACAAAGCCAGCAACGCCAATACTTACAGGCAATACACCTATTTGTAGTGGTGGAATTTTAAACTTGGGATTTAGTAATACATATTCAGGTACTGTAACCTATAATTGGACTGGTCCAAATAGTTTTACAAACACAGCAATTGCAAATCCATCTATTACAAATATTCAAACAAATGGCACAGGTGATTATCATTTAACAGTAACGATTGATAATTGCACATCTAGTGTTGGCACAAAAACTATTACAGTAAATCAAACACCATCTGCACCAACAACAAACTCTGTTACTTATTGTCAAAACACAACAGCAACAACACTTACAGCAACTGGAGGTAATTTAGTTTGGTATAACAATGTTAGTTTATCTAATGGAAATGCAACTGCACCAACACCAAATACAACAACAGTGGGCAATACCACATATTATGTTATTGATAGTAATGCAACAACTGGTTGCAAAAGCACTGCTACAAGTCTTGTTGTTACTATAAATGCAACACCAGTTATTAGTAATCTAACATCCATAAATCCACAACAATGTCAAGCTACAAATGGTTCAATAAGTTTTAGTGTAGCACCAACATTGGGAAGTTATAATATTGATTATACAAAAGGTGGTATTGCACAAACTACATTAAATAATATTAGCCCAACAAGTGGTATATTAACAATTGGAAATTTGGGAGCGGGGAATTATAATAACATTAAGGTTACACTTGGTAATTGTCAATCTAATACATTAGGGTCGATTTCATTAGTTGACCCCAACCCTCCCGCAACGCCTATTATTGCTGGTTTTGACAGCATTTGCAGTGGAAAGAATTTAACACTAAATGCAGCATCACCAATAGCGAATGGTATTTATACTTGGACACATCCAAATGGTACAACTGCAACAGGAACTTCCTATATAGTAAACAACATAACATTAAA
>JANYEP010000094.1 GCA_025363075.1 Chitinophagaceae bacterium
GTTACTCATTTTTCATTATAGTAGATCTGTAATTTTTCTTGTAATAATTTTCTGCCGTTGGCAACGTGCCATTTGCTGGTGTTTTCGCTAATGTTCAACATTGCTGCAATATCCTTGTGCGAATAATTGTCTATTATAAAAAGGTTTACTACAATGCGTGTGGTGTGTGGTAAATTTTCCAACACCTGCAATAGTTTGTTGTAGTCGTATTTGCTCGAGAAGTTTGCAGATATGTATTCATTGTCGGGTATTTGCTCTGCTAAAATTTCTATGGGTTTGTGTTTGTATCTGAAATAATCCGAAACACTGTGAATAATAATTTTCCTTATCCAACCTTCCAACGAACCTTCAAATTTAAAAGTTTGTATTTGCTTAAAGACTCGCAGAAAACCATTATTTAAAATTGTTGCAGCTTCATCACTATCATTAGTATATCTTAACACAGCTGCCATCATTGCAGGATAAAACTTATAATATAATTGCTGCTGAAACTGAATTTTTTGTTGCACACAGCCGCCTACACAGTCAACTTCATTCCAGTTGTCTGTATGTTGAGCCAATGATTGTTGGTCGCCATTGATGTGCATCAGAATTTGTAAAACACGTTTTGTTATATAGACAGAGTAACGAACAAAAAAGGTTGGGTAGTATTTAAAAAAATATTTTATTGAATATTTTCAGGCAATGTATTACCCCCTTTCATCAAAAAACTTTTATTATTTCTCATCAACCATTATTTTCACGCCTTAACTTTTATGTATGAACTGTAAAAAAAAATTTCTTGCTGTAAGCGTTATTTTAATTAGTTGCCAATGTTTTTCACAAGGTAAAAGCATTAAATTTTCAAAGGATGGCAATAGTTATTATCAATTGGAATTTGGGAGTATTTTGAAATTCCATTTGCCCGATTTGGATAAAAAAACAATTGTGAAAAAGGAAGAATTAATTCCTGCCGATAAAAAAAATGCTTTACCTATTAAAAGTTTTTCGTTTACAAGCGATGAAAACAAAGCACTCATTTTTACCAACAGCAAAAAAGTTTGGCGATACGAAACAAGAGGAGATTATTGGGTGCTTGATTTAACCACAAAAAAATTGCAGAAGTTAGGAACTACGCTGCCTTCAGCCTCTTTAATGTTTGCAAAATTTTCGCCCGATGGCAACAAAGTTGCTTATGTTTCCAAACATAATATTTATGTGGAAGATATTGCTACATCAACCATTACACAGCTTACAAAAGATGGTACAGATAAAATGATTAACGGAACTTTTGATTGGGTTTATGAAGAAGAGTTAAGTTGCCGTGATGGTTTTAGATGGAGTGATGACGGCAAACACATTGCATATTGGCAAATTGATGCAACTGGCATTAAGAATTTTTTAATGATAAATAATACCGATTCCATTTATCCATTTACTATTCCTGTAGAATATCCAAAAGTTGGGGAATCACCATCTGCATATAAAGTTGGAATAGTTGATATTGCTACATCACAAACAAACTGGTTGAATATTCCTGGTGATAATAAAAATACTTATTTGCCAAGAATGGAATGGATGGGCAATGATGAAATTATTATGGAGCAGTTGAGCAGAAAACAAAATGAAAGTAAAATTTTAGTAAGTAATATTTCATTGGGCAAAACAAATATTATTCATACAGAAACTTCTGATAGCTGGATTGATGCAAAAGGCTTTTGGAACAATGATGACCCAACAGGTTGGGATTGGATAAATGGTGGCAAAGAGTTTTTGTGGGTGAGTGAAAAAGATGGTTGGAGACATATTTATGCTATTTCAAAAGATGGAAAAACAGAAAGCAAAATAATTACTGGGAACCACGATATGATTAGCTTTAAAGGTGTTGATGAAAAAAATGGTTTAGTTTATTATATGGCTTCGCCAGATAATGCAACGCAACAATATTTATATAAAGCATCTTTAAAAGGAAGTGCTGGCGAAAGAGTTTCACCTGATGGTTTTAGTGGCACACACGGTTATACTATTTCATCAAATGGATTATTTGCGAAGCATAATTTTTCTGCAATAACATCTATACCATCAAACGAGTGGGTGAGTTTACCACAACATTCAAGTTTTGGAACAAGCGTTGTAAAAAAGCCTACAAGTGGTGGTGGTACTGAGTTTTTTAAAGTAACAACAGAAGATAATGTTACTATGGATGGCTATATGATTAAGCCACGAAATTTTGATTCTACAAAAAAATATTCTGTGGTGTTTTATGTTTACACAGAGCCTGGAGAAGCTACAGTAACTGATACTTATGGTGCTGCTGGAAATTTTTTATATGCAGGAGATATGGCTGCTGATGGTTACATTCAAATTAGTTTAGATGGCAGAGGAACGCCTGCTCCTAAAGGTGCTGCCTGGAGAAAAGCAATTTATAAAAATGTTGGTCGTCTCAACATTAAAGATCAGGCAATGGCTGCTAAAAAAATTATGCAATGGAAATTTGTAGATGCAGACAGAATAGCTGTTTGGGGCTGGAGTGGTGGTGGAACAACTACACTTCACTTAATGTTTCAATATCCAGAAATTTACAAAACAGGAATTGCTATTGCTGCTGTTACAAATCGTTTATGTTACGATAATATTTATGAAGAAAGATATATGGGTTTAAAGCAAGAAAACGAAGCAGATTATGAAGCAGGAAGCCCTGTTTCTTATGCAAAAAATTTAAAAGGAAATTTATTAATTATTCACGGTACAGGAGATGATAATGTTCACTATCAAAACCAGGAATTATTGATAAATGAATTGGTAAAAAATGGTAAACAATTCA
>JANYEP010000102.1 GCA_025363075.1 Chitinophagaceae bacterium
TTATTTGTTTGACGATTTTGTAGCAATGATGAAATAAAATTCGTTTATGGTTTACAGTTAAAAAAATATAATCCAACCATAAACTATAAACCGTAAACCCACGAATTATGAACATTCACATCATAAACGGTCCTAATTTAAACTTGCTTGGCAAACGAGAAGTAGATATTTATGGCAACGAATCTTTCGATACCTATTTTGTAAAACTGCAACAACTATTTCCACAAGTCAATCTCACCTACTATCAAAGCAATGTTGAGGGAGAACTTATCAACGAAATACAAAGAGTAGGTTTTACGGTTGATGGAATTGTGCTTAACCCTGCTGGATATTCTCACACATCTGTTGCAATTGGCGATGCAGTTGCAGCCATAAAAGCACCATTGGTAGAAGTGCATATTTCAAATATTTATGCAAGAGAAGAGTTTCGCAAGCATTCTTTTGTTTCTTCAAAAGCTTTAGGGGTTATTACTGGCTTGGGTTTGGATGGATATAGATTGGCGATTGAATGGTTGAAAAAGTAGTTCTACACACTTCGCTGTTGCATATTCTTCACCAACAATATTTCTTTTGGGGCTGTCATCTTCCATCTATTCATCAACAATAGTTCGGGCTTTTCGTTACAATCTTTTGTTCGTCCCTCACAAAAGGATTTTCACTGCAATCCCGCAGCCCTTAAGCAGTAGTAATTCTATTAAGCAAATGATGAGGCAGGATTAGATGCTAAAGGAAAAAACAAAAAACTGGCGATGATTGCTGTGTGTAATAAACTTTTAAAACAGGTTTTTGCTGTCGTTAAATCCGGTAAACTATACCAAGATAATTACTCAAAAAATATCTTATGATTTATTTGATTTTTTACACAGTTCGTGTTGGCTGCTGGTTTATTTTAACGCAATAAGTCTATACAATAAAACATAAAAAGCAAAGGATACAATAACACACAATATAATTTGTCCATAATAAAATTTATAATTGATTCTTGCATTTATGTTTTTTGTTACGAGTTTTGTTCCTGCTACAATGTCTCCAATTCGTCTTGATGGATTATTTAGAGAAACAATAATTTCTATTGGAAATATTAAACAAAATGTGTCACGAATAAAACATTTAATTGGCGATGCGATTTCGCCAGTTAAGTTGTCAACTACTTGTAGATTAAGTTTACGTTTGGCAAAACTTTGTCCGTTGAAACAGTCCTTACATAAATAAAGAGAAAAAGCAAACATAGGCAAGTACATCAAGTTATTATACGTTGTCGAACGAAATATGTTTTTATTAAATGGGTCAGTAAATACATAAACCATTAATGGCAGTGTGAAAATAACTCCTACTAAACTCATAAAAATATGGTCAATTAGCATTGATGCCAACCGTTTAGTTGTTGAAATTTTTTCAGCTGTCATTTGATAGTTTATAATTTATGGTATGTCTGGAAAACTTGCAGCCAACGAACAGGGCTTGGCGTTGTTGGGGAATTCGAGTTCCGTCAGCCCGTAACCGAAGTTGATAATTGCAATATTGCTGATGCTTTATTCATAAGCCAAATTTATAACGTCCTGCCCAAACTGAAGCACAATAGAATTGGTAAAGTTGATGGTGAGTTCGGTCAAGCCCCAATAATGCCAAACCATATGTTGGGCGTTCGTTTTTTTTCTTCTTAATACTATCTGTCAATTGTGTTATCACCACCATCTACTTCGCGGACTGCAATATTTGTTAAGTCCCCTAATTTAGAGTTGAAATATTGCTGCCAAAGTTGGTTTGTATATAGGTAATTTTCTATATGTTGATTGCTTATTGTTTTACTATCTTTTTTATGTTTAACAATGTATCCAACATAGCTTAAGCAGTCTTTTTTATATAGATTACTATCACTCATATGTAGATGCCAAACTTTATCGATTTGTTTTGTTGGAACAACATTTAAGTTGGGGTTCTTTTTAACAACATAAATAAACTTGCAATAGTTCTCAAATTCTATTGTGCTAATTCCAAAGTTAGAGTTGGAAATTTTCCCACGTAAACAAGGGAAAGTTGGAAGATTGTTTTTGCTATTCATATTCATAACCAGTTATATCGTATTTAATAAATTTATTTTCTTGTTTTGTGAAAAAATTTTCAGCAAATTTAGGACGCTTATCTAAGATTTCTTTTTTTACAGTTTCAATAGGTCTTTTTTTTATTGCCTCAACTGATTCATAGGCTGGATAGTCAGAAGTATTACCAATATATTTGGCCATACAAACTACACTATTTACATCACTTTTTGAATTTCGCCAAAGCGATGTAAAGTATATTAAATTAGGGTTGTCTGAATTATGCCCAATAAAAAATTCATAATTTTTTGACTCAGGTCTTGCCTCTTTTAATATTATCGAAAATGTATGCTTGTCTTGAATTAAGTTACCTTTTGCAATTTTAGTTCTTGACCACATATCTACGCTAAGTCCCTTAACTATTAGTACAAAGTAAAAAAAATTATTTTCCTTGTTGTCAATTTTAAAATATCCAAAATAAATACCATTATTGAATTGCCTGTCTTTAAGAATCCCAAGCTCAGTCATTATTTTTTCCTCATCGTCATAGTAAAATCTATCATTATAATTTTTTATTAAGTAATCAAATGCTACTATCGCAAATGATTGAGCTGATTGTGTAACTGTATTGTCTGTTCTTTTTACAGAAACATTGTGAACTGTACTTGATGGAAGTCCAATAATTTCTGCTTGTTTATCATAGCTATATCCTAATTTATCATTTAAAATTAAAGATAAACTATCAATTAGTTTTCGAGTTATTGAAATATCAGCTTCGTTATGTTTTATTGTTTTAATGTCTTTCTGTTTCATTTAATTTGGGATAATGTCCAATAATTAAGTTGATTTTTGTATAGTTTTTGGATAATAGTTGGATGCAAATATTTTTAATATTTAATGAATAAATGCTAATTATAAAATAATAATTTTACGTTACAATATTACTGACGAGTAATATTTAAGTGAAACCATTGACTACTTATTAAAAGTTCAAGGCGTAACGACTGAAAGCGAAACTGAAAGTCATAATTTTATTTATGTAACGTGAAAGACGAAAAAAACAAACAAACTGGAATGGAAGATTACTATTACAATCAAGGGTTACAAAGAGGTTTAGATGATAAATCTACAGCAAAACCTTTGTTTGATGAAATTCTTCACACAATTGCTCCATCTGAAAGTGCAGCAAGAGAAAGAGGATATGAAAATGGCAAAGCTATTTTCGAATCAAAAAAATAGTTTATATATCATTCCTCCTTAAACTGCGATTAGGCTTTGTCTTTTCGCAGTTTTTTATTTCTCTAAAATGACGCCCAACGAAAAAGGCTTGGCGTTGTTGGGGAATTCGAGTTCCGTCAGCCGATAACCGAAGTTGATAATTGCAATATTGCTGATGTTTTATTCATAAGCCAA
>JANYEP010000056.1 GCA_025363075.1 Chitinophagaceae bacterium
GGTAACTATTTTATCGCCTTTTTTCAAATTATCAATATATGTTTTTTGTTCCTTAGCTTTCTTTGCTTGAGGGCGAATCATAAAAAGCCAAAATACTAAAATCATACCTCCAATCATTAAAAAAGTAAACATTGGATTTTGTTGAGGTGGTGCTGCTTGTAAAACGTAAAATAAAAGATTCATTGTGTTTTTTTGTTATTGATTAATATTTATAAAAATGGTTTGTATAATTACTTTTTTTCGTCTGGCATTGGATGAGGCATTACTACTTTATCGTTGCTTTCGCAGTTAGTAATTGTTCCTGTAAACTTTAAATTTCTTTCCCCATCATTTGTGGTATTTGAAGTTGCAATTAAATTTTTTTGTACCTCTCCACAAAATCTTTTGCTATCAAAATTTGCAGTTACCCATCCTTCTTTATTTGGCAAAATAGCTACCTTGCTATAATCTGCAACTGTGCAACCACAACCTGCACGAACATTGGTTAATACCAATGGTTTAGTGCCAGTATTTACGCATTTGAATTTTAATGTAACCTTTTCGCCTTGCTTAATTGTGCCAAAACTTAAAACAGTATCAAGCCACTTTATTGTTGTAAAATTGCTTGAATCTATGATTGCTTTTTTAACAAGCAAATCGTGTTTTGCATCAGCTTTTTTATCGTTGTTCACACACGAAAAAAGAGTGGCTGATAGCAGTAAAATAAACAGAAAATTTGTTTTCATAAAATACAAATTTAATAGTGAGCTTTTTTGTAAGCTATTTTATTAATCTTTCCTTCTGCTAACAATTCTTTGTGTACATTGTCTAAAATACCATTTACAAATTGACCGCTTTGTGGTGTGCTATATTCCTTTGCCAAATCAATATATTCGTTAATAGTAACCTTTGTTGGAATAGTTTCAAAATATAATAATTCGCTCACGCCCATTTGCAAAATAATCATATCCAAAGAAGCTATTCTATCTGCATCCCAATTCTTAAATTTTGGAGAAATAATTTCTTTTAAATGATCTTTTTTATCAATACAAGTTTGAAGTAATGTTTTTGCAAAATTCCATTTATCAGCATCCAACAAATTGTGCATTGCAATGGGTTGTGGGCGACCCAAATATTGATTAATGATGATTTGTAGCATTTCTGAATCATCATCCCAATTGCTAAATTTATCTTCAGTAGATGAAATAAACCAATCGTGTTGCAGCATTAAATTGTTGAAAATAAAACTCAATATCTCAACCTCATTTTTCTTGTCCCTGCTTTGCTCATTGATATATTTTTTATACTCTTGGGTTTCAATTAATTCTTGATACAGTTTACGAGTAATTTCAATATCACAATGTAGTTTCGTTTTGAATTCTTCTATTGCTTCTTGGAAAGATTTATCTTCCAAAATTTGCCACAATAATTGATTGCCCGAAACTTTAGTGTTTACATTTAAATCTTCTTCTGTAGGAACGTGCTTTGAAGAACGATGCCTTGAAGAAACTTCTGCATATTTTGCAACAGCTAAAATGTTGTATATAAGAAAGATTAAAAGTTCTCTTGTTTTAGAAAAATTTTTGTCCAACGTTGCAACTGGATTTTTAAAAGCGGTAGTATCATTTGTGCTATCTATGATGTATAAAAGCTGCATCACTTTTACTCGTATATTTCTTCGTGTTATCATTTCCTAAGTAAGAACTTTTTTGGGTGGCAAATATAGGGGTAAGCGATGTACGATGTTAGATTTGTGAAACTATAACGTTTTAAAAAAATCTTTTATTTGTAGCTGTAATGTAGCAGTAGCAGGTGTTAGCGGTAAACGTAAAATATTTTCTATTAAACCAAGTTCATACAAAAATGCTTTTGCACCAGCAGGGTTATTTTCAATAAATAAATAATCGTAGCCCTTTAAAAGTTTATAGTGAATGGCTGTTGCTTCCTCAAATTTATTTTGCATAGCAAGGCCGACCATTGTAGAAAATTGTTTTGGAAAACAATTAGCTGCAACACTAATAACCCCATCCATTCCCAATGCAATTTGTCCACAGCTTAAAGCATCATCACCACTTACAACTAAAAAGTCCTGCGGCCTATCTCTCAAAATTTCCATACATTGTTGCATATTGTCGGTTGCCTCTTTTATGCCTTTAATGTTTGGGGTTTCGTGAGCTAATTTTACAACGGTTGATGCACTCATATTTCTTCCTGTTCTTCCTGGAACATTATATAGAATGATAGGTTTAGAAGATGCTTCAGCAATATTTTTATAATGAAGATAAATGCCTTCTTGCGTTGGTTTATTATAGTTAGGTGATGCACTTAAAACAGCAACAGCTTTATCAATTGGTAAAGCATTTATTTCGTTAATGATTGATTTGGTATTATTACCACCAACACCTACAACAACTGGCACACGATTGTTTACTTTTTCAAAAGTATATTGTAAAATATCTTTCTTTTCTTCAAAGTCCAATACTGGCGTTTCTCCAGTAGTACCAAGGCTTACAACATAATTTACTCCATTATTAATGATGAAATCTATTACGCGACCCAAAGCATCAAAATCAATTGTTTCATCTTTTTTAAATGGTGTGATGATAGCAACACCTGTTCCTGATAAAATACCTTTTAAAGACACTGTAAAATAATTTTTTGTTGAATCTTGAATTTAAAAACTAAAACATAATAAGCACTTATTATTGGCTGTTTGTAATTTGTCCTTCTTCTATTTCGTCCCAAAAGCCCATATTGCAATATTTGTTTATTCTATTATTGACTCTGTCTGTTATGCTTATTTTTTCAATTTCTGCTAATGAGTTTTTAATGCTACTTTTCAATCTTTGTGCAGCATCATCATAGTCCCAATGGGCACCACCAAGAGGTTCAGAAACAATTTCATCAACAAGACCAAAGCCTTTCATATCAGTAGCTGTAAGGCGAAGTTGCTCGGCAGCAATTTCCTTTTTATCCCAAGTTCTCCATAAAATACTACTACAACTTTCTGGGCTAATAACTGTGTACCAGGTATTCTCCATCATTAAAGTTTTATCACCAATGCCAATACCAAAAGCACCACCACTTGCACCCTCACCAATGATGATAACTATAACTGGAACTTTCAAACGAATCATTTCATAAATGTTTCTAGCAATAGCTTCACCTTGTCCACGTTCTTCGGCTTCAATTCCAGGAAATGCACCTGGTGTATCGATAAAAGTAATGATAGGTTTATTAAATTTTTCTGCCATCTTCATTAATCGCAGGGCTTTTCGATAACCTTCAGGGTTTGGCATACCAAAATTTCGATACTGACGTTGTTTGGTATTTCGCCC
>JANYEP010000105.1 GCA_025363075.1 Chitinophagaceae bacterium
TAGGCACCACCAGTATTTTGATTGTTATTTTCTAAAGCCTTAAAAACATCTGCAATAGTGATGTTGTAAGATTGTAATTTATTGGGATCAATTTCAATAGAAAACTGCTTTAGTTTACCACCAAAGCTGCTTACTTCTGCAACACCTTTTACACCCAATAATTGCCTCCTAACAATCCAATCTTGTATTGTTCGCAATTGTGTAGCATCAAACTTTTGTTCGTAACCTTTTTTAGGTTTTACTACATATTGATAAATTTCGCCCAAGCCAGTAGAAACTGGACCTAATGATGGTGTGCCAATGCCTGCTGGTATTTGAGATTGCACTTGTTGCAATCTTTCTGCAACTTGTTGCCTTGCCCAATATACATCAGTTGCATCGTCAAAAACAATGGTAACTAATGACAACCCAAATCTTGAGAAGCTTCGGATTTCTTTCATTCCAGAAATATTGCTATTGGCTTGTTCTATTGGAAATGTTACTAACCTTTCAATATCTGTAGCCCCAAATGATGGTGCAATCGTAATAACTTGTACTTGATTGTTAGTAATGTCTGGTACAGCATCTATTGGTAATATTGTGGCTTGGTAGCTGCCATAGCCAATAAGGGCAATTATAAATAGCCCAACGATGAGTTTATTCCTAACGGAAAACTCAATTATTTTAGTAAGCATTGCTTAAATAATTATAGATTATGAATTTTTTGGTGTTCACTAAAAAATTAGAGACACTAAAATTTACACTCAGAAATACTATTGATTTTTTAAATCAATAGTATAAGATTCAATATTTATAATTATGCTCTTGGCGGTTGCCAAATAGATGAAAGGAACGTAGATGAGTAGGTAAACGAATAGTCAGAAAACTGCTGTTTATCGTTTTTGAAATATATCACGGGATTTTGCTTAAACTGGGGAATAGGTGAGCAAAAAGATATTGACACAATATTCGAAATGGTAATCGTTTTAAAAGGTAATTTCATATCCTTTTCATAGTCTGCATCTTTAGGGCTGCCATGTGCATAATGCATTTCAAGGAATCCTAAGAAAGAAAGGTTTTTGTTTTCTTGCTTGTGTTCCATATAGTGTTCAATCAAAATAGGCAACTTCAACAACTCGCTTAACTGTGTTGTTGAAAGCATATATATAACCAAGAAAAACATGGAAATCGCTTTTTTCAATGATGCAAAGTTATAGTTGTTTAGTTTTATTTGGCAACAAAGTTCAATCCCGAACTTACATTCTCTTAAAATCAAATTAGATTGTTTGATATTAACCTATTCCTTTAAGATGTTTAACTCTCTTCGGCTCCAAAAAATAAAAAAGCCTCCCAATAAAATTAGGAGGCTTTTTTATTTAAATACTTTATTATCTAAAATTAGTTTTTAGCAATTTTAATATCATCAATTTCAAAAGTACCTACAGCACTTGTAGAAGTGCCAGCAGGGACATCATACCTAAACGCGATGTAAACATTTTGACCTGCAAAAGCTGATAAATCATAAGGTCCATAAGAATTAAATGGAGTGAAAGAAGATGAGTTGGTAGTAACTGTTCCCAATGGTGTCCAAGTTGCAGTGGCTGGTGTAGAGCCATTGTAATTGGTGGAAACAAGAGCTGTAAGCGTACCAACAGTATAGCGTGTAGCACAAGTAAATGATAATTTTGGCGAAAGACCAGCAGGAATTGCAATGCTATTTGAACGTATTAACCAACTTCTGATGTTTGTGGAAGGTAACACAAGTGATTTAAATGCTGATACTTTCGCAAATACATTACCACTAAAGGTTGCAATAGTGTAACACACATCACCTGTTTCTTGAATATTTTGCCAGCTTGGGTCGTTGAAACAAGTTGTTGCAACTGGGAACGCGTTAAAATCTTCTTCATACAAAAAGCATCTTGCACCAGAAAATTGAACATCGGTAGTATCTCTGATAACCAATTGTGGAGTTGTACCATAAACTGTAAATATTGATGTAATATCACCGTTGCCTGCTTGTGGTGCTTTTGCAGCAAAATCAGCATAACCACTTGTTTGTACAATAATTGTACTTGTACCACTGCAAGATTTAATGTGAGTTTGACCATTCAAAGCATATTTCCAGTATGAAGTATCACCATAGCTTCTTTTTGTGTCGCCAATTACAAATTCATATCCGCTCAATTTCACTAAATTACCAAGCAAAGGATGTTGCATTATATTAACACCAGTTGGTGCTGCTAAATCTGCTTGAGTAATAGATATTGGTGAAGCATCATTATTTAAAGAACCGCCAACCACATAATTTTGAATAAGTGGTGTTGGTATTTCTTGTAGAGTAGGATTGCCATTAGAAACAGCTTTTATACCCAATTGAATCATATTGTGATAGTCACTTAAAGCTAATCCTTTGCAGAAAATAAACACTTTTCTTCCAACAGGAAAATTAGTGTAAAGTGTACCACCTAAATTAACAAGAATGGCTCCACTTGCATCTCTTATAACAATTTGTTTGTAAAAATTACCACTCTTATCATTTGCAATTACAGTACCTACAATAGTATCATCTGTATTAATAATGTCGTATGCACCAGTAACTGTGTGCATTGCCTTTAACTGGCTAATTGTTTTAGTAGCATTGTAAAGTGGGCTATATGCTTCTGGTGGAGCATCATACTGTTTTTTACAAGAAGTAACGATTGTTGCAAATAAGATTGCAATAAAACCGAAGCGAAATAGTGATTTAGTATTCATAATGTTATTTTTTATTTAGGTATGTTGTTTTTATTTTATTAAAATCTTAATGAAACACTTGCAGTGTAATTTAATCCATAAGTGTAATTATATTTTGATGGAAACAAATTAAACTCTGTTGGATCGTAACGAGGGTTTTCAAATGCATTAATTACAATGTCTTTATTATTTAGTAAATTATTTACATTTAAACTAAAGTTAAGGAAAGTATTCTTATTATTGATTTTCCATTTGC
Organism: Chitinophagaceae bacterium; assembly: GCA_025363075.1. Classification (GTDB taxonomy): domain Bacteria; phylum Bacteroidota; class Bacteroidia; order Chitinophagales; family Chitinophagaceae; genus CAIVPM01. The sequence goes on from JANYEP010000105.1 coordinate 2,972, forward strand.
TTGGCAATTTATAAGAATAGGCTACATATAAATCCAATAATGATGTTGAACCAAGTTTTTGCTGATCTAAAATATTGTGCCATTCAGTACTTCCTGGTACTAACCCTTGCACAGTTGCAGGTGTTCTACGCAAAGGATTAATTTCTAAGTAGCGATTGTCGAAAAAGCTGTAGCTTAAACCTACTTGCCAGTATTTTGGAGAGCGATAAGTTAAAGAAAAATTATATGCTTCTTGTGGAGACCCACCTACGTAATAATTTTTTGCATAAACCACATCTCTACTCACAATGCTTGCATCATTATCTATCGTAGTAACTGCATTTTGATTACTTGAATAATAGAATCTACCAACTGCTACAGCTGCATTTGCTGTAAGGTTTGGTAACACTTTAGCCTCAACGCCCAACTCTCCACCAGAGTGTACTTTATTAATTCCTGTTATGCCATAATTTACAAAAGTGCTATAAACGTCATCAAAGAATGACAATACATTCATTTGGTTTTTAAACTCGGTATAATAACCAGTTAAACGCAATTTGAATTTAGGTGCATTTAATGTGTAGCCAGCTTCTATACTATTAATTTTTTCATTAGTAATATTTTCCTGAGTAGTATTTCTAAATCTTGGGGCAGTAAATACATTATCAAAAAATGGTGCTTGTGTCATCATTATGATATTGCCATAAAAATAGTTTCTGCCATTTAATTTATACGTCATACCTGTTTTAAATGCATAATTAGTGAAGTTTTGGGTAGCAGATTTTCCTAAAGAGTTTGTTGGAAATAAGCCATTCTTGTAATTGCCTTTTCTGTAAAAAGAAGTTGAAGAAGCTTCTAAGGCAATAAAATAATCTACTTTATTATACTTCATTACTGCTTGAATCCAACCACTACCCTTTCCAAAAAATAAATCATAATTATAGCCATAATCATCTCCTACTCTTACTATTCTATTTGGATGCAATAAGTCTGATTGTGGCAAATTAGGATCTGCAATATTTACTCTTTCTGCAAACTGATTTAAGTCAACAAAATAATCGCCTCCCAATAGGTCAAGCAGCTTTTTATAGTTACTTGATTTTTGATATTGAAAAGATGCACCAGCAGTAAAGTCTGTGTGGCTTCCAATTCTTGTGTTGAATGTTGTGTTGAAATTAAGGTTAGTATTTTTTGTCAAATATTCAAACTGAACATATCTTGAACGCAAACCTGTAGTACCGTTGAATGTTTCTTTTTGTCCTCTATTGGCATCATACATTTTCGTCCAATTAATTTGTCTAACAGCATCGTTTGTTTGCCATTCTTTTGTAAGTTGTGCTTTAACATTTGGGTCATCCCAATAGCTTGGTAAATATCTGTAATAAAGTGGACTTGGATTATCTGCGTGGTACCAATCAATTGCACTTGACCCTCTATCACCAATTGAAGCACTAACAGCAGTTAATAAACTTGTACTATTATTGATTCTATAGTCGTGTGAAAAAATAGCAACTGGCTGATTAGTTCTTGAAATATTCGCACTACGTTTTTTTCCGTTTTGCCAACCCCAATAAGGATTGTAAGTGTGTGAACCTGTTAAATCAAATGCTTCCTTAACTCCATAACCTTGTCTTCCATTTTGAGTAGGGCTACCAAAAACAACTAAAGATAAAAGATGTTTTTGACCAATACGTTTATCAGCAGCAGCAAACCAACTCCATCCTCTATAATCTGTTCCTGGAAAATATGCTTCATTAGCATATCGTGTAGATAAACTAAAACTAAAAGCCCAGCCATTTTTGCTGATACCTGTGCTATGAGTTATATCCAATTTATGAACATAATTTCTATTGCTTAATGAGTAGCCGATTTCAGTTTGTTTTCTTTGTTTACTAGCTCTTGCATCAATAGACGTTACTTCTCCCAGCTCACCAAAGGAAAAATTACTTGCACGAAGTCCAAACGATAAATCTTTGTTTCTTAAAACATCATTCAACCCACCCCAAGTTGCATAAGGAGTATATCCTCTATCAAGTGTTTCCATTGGAACACCATTGATATAGGTTTTAAAATTGTCAGCTTCATATCCTCGTAGTCTAAATCTTAAAGCAGAAAAGCTGTAAGCAGCAGCACTTAAAAAAGGGTCTCTACCAGCTGTTAGTACAGATGATACAGCTTGTGTATTTCCTTCTCCTAAATCATTGTCATCAATAGATATGGTAGGAATGTTTGATAAACCATTTTCTTTAATATCAAGCAAGTCGGTTGTTCTAATTGTATCTCTGGTTTTAGTAGTATCTTTTGTGGGTTTAAGCTTAATTTGAGCTGTTGAAACCAAGCCAATAAATAATAAGCAGAATACAAACGTTAATTTCTTCATAAATTCTTTTTGGATTTGCAAAAGTAATAGAATAGCTGTTGCAAACTTCAAGGCAAGTGAATTATGATATTAAAATATTATTAACAAAAAATAGTTTGTTGAGGTTGTAACAAAAATATTTTCACTTTTTTTTGTCTTTCAAGCAAGGTTTTTGTAGTTTTGAACATCTTTACATAAAGTAAAATAAAATAATTATGAAAAAAGTAATCTCAATTGTAATTTTCGCAATAGTAGTTTCTACATTAGTTTCTTCTTGTGCTTCACGCCACAGTGGTTGTCCAACAACAAATCCTAAGTATTTTAGAAGCTAGTTTATGCTTTGGAATACATTAGAAACAGAAGCTCAGTTAAATCATTTGGTAGAACTATCATTTAGCAAGCCACAAGCTATTTTTAAGCACAGCACTCGTTGTAACATCAGCAGTGTTATTAAAAGCAGGCTCGACAGGAAAACTGTGGAAGCTATAGATTTTTATTATCTGGATTTAATTACTTATCGTCAGCTTTCAAATTTAATTGGCGAAAAATTCGATGTACATCACGAATCTCCACAAATACTATTAATTAAAAACGGAGAATGTGTTTTTGACGAGAGTCACAGTAGTATCATTGTTGATGACCTTTTAGATTTTGTAGGTTAATATATATTTTTATTAATTCCTGCTAAAGCCAACTACTCCACTATCAGCTTCTCATTCTTCACTTCCCCTTTTGCAGTTGTTGCTTGCACTATGTAAACGCCTTTTGGTAATTTACTATTTGCAATTGATAATTGATAATGCTGATTGGTGCCGTCATTGCGAAGGTTCTTGCCTGTGGCAATCTGCATACCCAGATAGTTTAACACTTTCAATATTGTAAAACCAAAAGCCTCGAAGCATTGTGCTTCGAGGCTTTTGGTTTTAACTAATTAACCAATAAAATGATTAACCTATTTCTTACCTACCATCAATCTTGCTGGGCTGAATTTCTCACCATCACCTTCAAGGGTTACGATGTATAAACCACTTGCAAGGTTGTTGTCAACTGCTACTTGGTTTGCACCTTTTGCAGCAGTAATGAATTGTGTTTTAACAATTCTACCAGTTGCAGCTTCAGTAACTTTCAATACTAAAGACTGTGCAGTTGTGCTTGTGAAGCTTGCAGTAAATTTACCCACTGTTGGGTTAGGGTAAACACCAATTGTATTCACACTAATATCAGTTGCTATTGCTGCATTGCTGAACCTTGCCTTGCTTAAGTTGATGTTCATGGTTGTTGGTACACCCCTGCTGGTTGCAAAGCTGAAGTTAACAGCAACGATATCATTTACATTGATAGCTTCACTATGGGTTGTTGACTTGAACTGGTTAAAGTTGATACCATATTCTTTGTCGCCATCCAACTCCATTGTGTAAGTGTATTGCTCTTTCCAATTGGTGATTGATTTTTTCACCAAGGTTACCTTTACACTACCTGCTCCTGTTGCATTGGCATTAAACAAAATGCCTTTGTAGTTTGCAACATTTTGCTCTAACCCACCACCCATCATTGTTTTGTAGATAGTGATATAATCTTTACTGGTTCCCGTTACACTTACATTTCTGAACAACCTGTGTTCATTGCTGTTGGTTGTTGGATTGCTTTCGTTTACAACATCAAACTTGCTAATACTTGTTGTGTTCTTATTGTAATCCAAACTCCAAGTGCCATCTGCTAAGTAAACTAAGTCGGTTAATTTGTTGTTTAAGTAAACATACACATCTCCCTCATAATTATCTCTTACAGGAATGGTAACATTTGTTGCTGTATTAGCAGCTACTGTAAATGCCACCTGACGTGTTGTTGTTGCTGCATTTTCATTTATTTTTTCGTGTAGTTCAAAGTAGCCAGATGTTGCAGCTGTGTTATTGTTGATAGTAACATTTAAGTTAGTATTTACTCTGCTTCCTTTGCTGATATATGCTTTTGGCAAATCTGCATTAGTTACATTATTAACACTACCATTAGCTTGTAATTTAGTTACAATATCGGTAGCCATTGATGTTACCATTTCATAACTTACTGCCCAAAGTTGGAAGTTGTATAACTTCTCATCTTGTTGGTAGCTATCGGTAAACCAATTGCTTTGTAAGCTAATGCTGCTTCTGTTTGCAGCAGTTCCTGCACTTAGGTTAGCTGCATACTCTACCTCACCTGTTCTTTGACGTACTTTGTAAGCCAT
>JANYEP010000118.1 GCA_025363075.1 Chitinophagaceae bacterium
GTGGCTGTCGCAGGTAATTCCACCAAGCACCACACGCTGGTATTCATTTTCCCACTTATTAATTGGCAGCATCAAAAACTTTTCGCCAATTCCCCAAGTGTCTGGTAAAGTAGTAATAAAACTGGAGTCAATCATATACCACGTTTCTCTATCATTTTGTTTTTTCTCTGCAATAACACTATAAATATGTGCCATACTTTCACCAACAGTAAAGCTTCCAAACTCTGTGAAAATATGTGGCATTGGAACCTTGTTTTTCTTACAAGCTTTTTTGATATTGCTTACAATTTCATTTATCATAAATTGATAATCGTATTCAAATCCCAACGAATGTTTAATGGGAAAGCCTCCACCAATATTGATAGAATCAAGTTCTGGACAAATCTTTTTTAACTGGCAATAAAGGTTAAGAATTTTGTTCAATTCACTCCAATAATAGATATCATCTTTAATGCCTTTGTTCAAAAAAATGTGCAGCATTTTAAGGTGAAATTTATCTTCATTTCCCTTAATTTCATTTACATAAAATTCCAAAATATCCTTTGCATTAATACCAAGGCGAGATGTGTAAAAAGGGAAGTTTGGTTCTTCTTCAGCAGCTACCCTGATGCCTAATTTAAAGTGTTGCTTTGCTGATTTTTTATAGGCTTTTAACTCTTCAATATTATCCAAAACAGGAATCACATTTTTGAAACCAGTATTAATTAATTTGGTAATACGAGATGTGTAGCTTCTTTGCTTGAAACCATTGCAAACAATGAATGTTTCTTTGTTTATCTTCCTTCTTTTATAGAGCTGATTGATGATTTCTAAATCATAAGCAAATGAGGTTTCAAGGTTAATATTGTGTTCCAAAGCCTCCTGCACAATAAACGAAAAATGAGAGCTTTTTGTGCAGTAACAATAATTGTATGTTCCTTCATATTTATGCTTTTTAAAAGCATTAGCAAACATCAGTTTTGCTTTATTTATTTGCATTCCAATCTTGGGCAAATAAGTAAGTTTTAGAGGTGTTCCGTGCTTTTCTATGAGAGCTTGCAAATCAACACCATTAAATTCTAAATAATCTTTATTAACCTCAAATCCTTCTTGTGGAAAATGGAAGGTTTGTTTGACAAGCGAAGTGTAGCTATTGGTCATTTATTGACAAAAAATATTTTATGAAAAATGTTTAGTTTGTAAAAGTAAATGATTGAATAAATATGAAGCATTATTTTTATGTATTCATCACCTTATGCAAACCTGCTATCATTTTCAAGATGATATCTTTAACATTTAGCCATAATAATTCTGCTTATTTTAGTTGCTTAAAACTGCATATTATGTCACATAAAATTTTTAACTGTTGTAAAATATTTTTTATATGTTTTGTTTTTACTTCTTGTGGCAATAAAAAGGAAGATGAGAAATTGTTTGAGGAATTGAATGCGTGTTTGGAGAATTCTAATAAAGTTATAGATGCAACATCACGAAATTTTTTGTTTGCTATGCACGAAAAAACAAAAGATGTAAGAACCCACGACAAAGCCATTTTATGGCAACCAAAAACAGATTCCATTGATAAATCCTCTGCTGAATTAATTAATTATATTGATTCACTAAGAAATAAAGTGTCAAGCAAATTGAGTGAACAAGATTTAAAAAAATTGTATAAAAAATTAATTAACTACAAGCAACAAATGCAGCTATTGGATTCTTTTATGTATAAAGACCTATCAAAGGATATGAAAATAACTACTGAAGTTAAAAATGCTGAAGAGCAAACTGATACTGAGTTTTGCAAGTCATTTAATACATCAACTCAATTATTAAATTTAGCAATTTGCAAAAATCGTATCATAAAGATAAAAGCAGCTCTACTTGAATATTGTGATGTACAAACTTCATATACAATTTGTGGTTTTGATATTTTAATGCCAATAATATTGCAAAATTCGACTCATTTCAAACCGAAGGAGGAGATAAAAATTACTGCTGGTGTGGGTTCATTTTTGTCAAGACCTCAACCGAAAATTTTTATTAATGATAAGGTGATAGAACTAAATTTTAATGCTGTGGGCGAGTTTAAACAAACGGTTCCATCAAAGCCCGGAAAATATCATAAAACTGTAAAAATTCAATTTACAAAACCAGATGGGACAATAGGAATTGCTGAAAAAGAAATTACCTACACAGTGGATGAATAACAACATTTCTCAAATAACAAATCATCAAATCTTTAAATCTTCTTTTCTTTGCAACTTAAATTTTAGCTATATGAATTTTGGATATTTCAGTTACCCAACACCTGCCAACGAACCAGTTTTAAATTATGCACCCAATAGTGCCGAAAAAATAAACCTAAAAAAAGCCCTGGCTGATTTAAAATCTCAGGAAATTGATATTCCAATGTATATTGGAAATAAGGAAGTAAGAACCAATAAAAAAGTTGCCATTCATCCACCTCACGAAACCAAACATACATTAGGATATTTTAGTGCTGGAGATGAATCCCACGCCAAACAAGCCATTGATGCAGCCCTTGCTGCTAAAGCATCTTGGGAGAATATGAGTTGGGAAAATCGTGCTGCTATTTTTTTAAAAGCTGCTGATTTATTGGCTACAAAATATCGTGGTTACATTAATGCTGCAACAATGTTGGGGCAAAGTAAAAATGCTTATCAAGCAGAAATTGATGCAAGCTGCGAGTTGATAGATTTTTTACGTTTTAACGTTCATTTTTTAAGCGAAATTTATAAGCAACAACCAGTATCAAGCCCTGGAATGCACAACAGAATGGAGTGGCGTGCATTGGAAGGTTTTGTGTTGGCTGTTACACCTTTCAACTTTACAGCTATAGGTGGTAACTTGCCAACAAGTGCTGCAATGTGTGGTAACGTGGTGGTTTGGAAACCTGCAAATACACAAATTTATTCTGCTCAAATGTTTATGAGGGTATTGAAAGAAGCAGGTTTGCCAGATGGTGTTATTAATTTAATTTATGTTGATGGACCAACCATTGGTAAAGTTTGCTTTAGCCACAAAGACTTTGCTGGCGTGCATTTCACAGGAAGCACAGGTGTATTTAACACGATGTGGAAGACGATTGGTGAGAATATGAAACTGTATAAATCTTACCCAAGAATTGTTGGTGAAACAGGTGGTAAAGATTTTGTGATTGCACATAAAAGTGCCGATGTAGATACTGTTGTTACTGCATTGTTGCGTGGTGCTTTTGAATATCAAGGACAAAAATGTAGTGCTGCTTCACGTGCTTATATTCCATCAAATATTGCAGCACAGATAAAAAAGAAATTGGTTGCTGGTGTTGAAAGTATGAAGATGGGAACAACAGAAGATTTCACAAACTTCATTAACGCAGTAATTGATGAAAAAAGTTTCAACAATATCAAAGCATATATTGATAAAGCAAGGCGTAGTAAAAATGCTTCTATTTTAGTAGGTGGAAAATGTGATAGCAAAGAAGGGTGGTTTGTACAACCAACAATTATAGAAACTACAGATGCCAAATTTACCACAATGTGTGAGGAGATTTTTGGACCAGTATTAACCATATATGTTTACCCTGCAAATGAGTTTGAAAAAGCAATGGAATTGGTAGATACCACTTCGCCCTATGCTTTAACAGGAGCAGTAATTGCAACTGATAGAAACATTATAGATGCAGCAACAGCAAGGCTTAGGCACAGTGCAGGAAATTTTTATATCAACGATAAACCAACAGGTGCAGT
>JANYEP010000150.1 GCA_025363075.1 Chitinophagaceae bacterium
ATAAATTCCAAACTGGAAAAATCATATCCCAATCTTTACCCCAAACTATATTTCCATTCTCAATTTTATACTTCAAAAAATTTTCTTCTTTTTTATATTTATTGAATTGAGGATGATTATTTTTCTGAAAAAAAATATTGAAATCAATAACACTTTTCTTACTATCACTAAATGTTATTTCAAGAGAAAAGTTGCCTTTATAATTTGCATCAATAATATTTACAGTTTTCATAATTATAATTTTTCGTTTATCCTTTCACACTTTACTTTTTTATTCAAAACAAAAAATGTTGTCCATTTATCAACTATTCCTTTATGATATTTTTTCACAAATTTCATTGCCAATTTCAAATCACTTTCACTCAATGAATTTCTTCCTTTAACTTGTTGAATAATTAAATCTTTCAACAAACCATTTTCATAAATCAGTTCAATCTTACTTTCAAATTCACCAATAGAAATATGAACGTGAATAGGTAAATGTTCATTTGCATAAAAGAAAAATACAAAACCTAAATATTCATAAATCTTTGGCATATTGTAACAGATTATTGTTTCAATCCAGCCATCAACATTCTCATTGGATGTAAGGTTCTTGAAAATGGATTTAATACCAATCCCAAACTTTCTAAAGTTGTTGCTCCAAGTAATGGCGAATCTCCTTCTTCTCCATAGACAATTGGTGCTGGACCACCTTCTCCTTCAAATTCAAAATAACCAGAACACACCCTACGTTTTATGCTTGTTCCATCTGCCAAACTAAAACTTACTTCTCTGTATGGTTCAATTTCTAACTCATCTAAAATTTTGCCAGGAACCAAACTATAAACAGCACCACTATCAACCAAAAACTCAACCTCCGCAAACTTTTCACTTTTGCGATGTTCTCTTACTTTTAATATGGCTGTTGTTATTCCCATTTTGCTAACTAATCTTTACTGCTTGCCTTGCTACCAATTGCCAATCTTTATTTTTCTTAATCCAAGTAAATGTTATTTTCATACTCAGTTCTAAAGGTTGCTTTTGATAATTCATTACTACTTTAGAATTCATATTTACAATAGCTGTGTTATCATAAACTCTAATCTTCATTTCTGATGGTTCGATAGATTTATAATCTTGTACCAATGAAACAACATCACTAATTAATTCAGACTTTGTTTGAACCATTGCATTGGTGTGACCATAAGTTACATCATCTGCCAAAACCTTTGAAAGAGCAACACTATCTTTTGCTACTAAAGCATTTTTTAGTGTTAGCATTTTCATCATTATTTCCATTTTTGTTTCATCTTGTGCAAATGAAATGTTACTGATAAAAGCAACTACAAGAAATAATATGGTACTTTTTAATCTCAATTTTTGTTTTATTTATCAATTTTTACAGCTTGCCTACCCATTAATTTCCAATGTTTTTTAACCTTAGTCCAGGTTAGCAAAATGCTTAGTTTTAAAGGAATCACTTTACCATCTTCTTTAGTTTCTGTTCCAGTTAATAAACATCTTACAACTGCTGTATTATCATTTACAATAACCTGATTAATCTCTGTTTTAATGTCTGTATAAGTCGATTTGTTGTGAGAAGCATTTTCAATTACTTCCTTTCTATTTTCAACTTTGCCACCACTATGACCATAATTCACTTCATAAGCCAATAAACTTTCTAAAGCCAAACTATCTTTATCAATAAAAATTGCTTTGTGCAATTCAAGTGCTTTATCTGAAACTTGCTTAATAGATTTGTATTGAGCAAAACTTGCAACACTTATCAAACAAAAAAGTAACACTAATAATTTTTTCATTTGTACTTTTTAGTTTTGACTTGCAGCATTTTTTCTACATTCATCAATAATTGAATCCACTTTTTCTTTGGTTAAATGCTCCCTAAAAGTTTTGCCTAATTGCATCATTGGTGCATAACCACAAGCACCCAAACATTCTACTGTTTTCAAAGTAAACATTCCATCAGCAGTTGTTTCATCAACACCAATGTTCAATTTTTCTTTGATGTAATCAATAATATTATCACAACCGCTAACCATACAAGGCCCAGTTTGACAAACTTCAAACATATACTTGCCAACAGGTTTCAAATTGTACATACTATAAAAAGTTGCCACTTCGTAAACCTCAATTGGCTCAATGTTTAAAAGGCTTGCAACATAATCCATTGTATCGCTACTCAACCATCCACCAAAAGTATCTTGTGCCAAATGCAATACAGGCAACAAAGCACTCTTTTGCTTGTCTTCAGGATAGCGACTAACTAACCTACTAAATTCTTTAAGTTGTGTATCGTTAAATTGAACGCTCATTTATTTTTATTTCTCTTAACAATTTTTTCTAAATTTCTTACATCAGTTTTATCCTGACTTCTTCCGACCGCTTTTTTGTTTTCAATTAAATGATTAATATGAATAACCTTGAATGGAACTCTTTCCTGATCGTAAACAAAAGATTTCTCATAAACTTCTTTAAAATCTAATGCTGGCAAAGAACTAAAGATATCAATCCTCACAGGTTGGCTTCCCAACTTTACAAACCCATTTTCGTCCATTATATCTTAAATTGTTATTCTAGATAACCAAGACCAAATTCTTTAATTGCTTCAACTACTTTTTCTGCATTTTCATTGGATGGTTCCACAAACAAATCCATATCTTTTGTTGTTCTAAAAAAACCATTTATAACAACAGCTAATCCACCAACTAAAACATATTTAGTTTGCTTTTTATTTAGAATTTCAAGCAAGTCTAAATAGTCATCAAAAATCATCTTGGTCTAAATTTATTTTGGAAACTTTCCCACCCACTTTTTCCATTTTGTCTGGCGTTTTTCCAGTCATTGTTTTCCAA
>JANYEP010000163.1 GCA_025363075.1 Chitinophagaceae bacterium
TTTTGAAATGTAAGTTTCACAAAACCCAAGTCTGGTGTTTGTTGTGCATCGTTAACATTTGAAGAATTGAAAAACATTGATTGACGACTTAAAGGAACGTTGCGTTGCACAGTGCCTTTGCCATAGGTTGAACTTCCAACAATAATTCCACGACCATAATCTTGAATGGCAGCAGCAAAAATTTCGCTTGCAGAGGCACTAAATTCATTTACCATTACTGTTAATGGACCATCATATAAAACGCTACTATTATTTTCAAGTGGTTTTGCTTTACCATCTTTATCTCTAACTTGAACTATTGGGCCATGAGGTACAAAGAACCCAACCATTTGCACAACTTCCCACAAAGAACCACCACCATTGTATCTCAAATCTATTACGATGCCTTTAACATTTGCAGCTTTAAGTTTTTGAATCTCGTTGGCAACATCTTCACTACATTTTGCACCATTTTGGTTTTCAAAGTCTGCATAAAAATCTGGCAACCACAAATAACCAACTTTGTCTCCATTGGAATTAGTCACAACAGCACTTCTTGCATAAGCTTCATCTTGCACAATTTCTGCTCTCGTTAAAGTAACAACTTTTGTAGTACCATCAACTTTTTTAAGTGTTAATCTTACTTCAGTATCACGCCTTCCCCTAATTAATTTTACTGCATCAGATATATCATAGCCAGTAATTTCAACAGGCTCACCAGCACCTTGTGCTACTTTAACAATAACATCATTCACAGCAATTTCACCACTTCTTTGTGCAGGATATGCAGGCATTAACATTGTAATTTTTATATTACCATCCTGCTCTTGCAACTGAGCTCCAATTCCAAAAAACCTTCCACTCATTTGTTCATCAAAAGCTCTTTTTTCAACAGGAGGAAAATAGTCAGAATGTGGATCCATTTCATTGGTGATAAGATTTACAAAAGCGTTAAAACGCTCTTCCTCATTGAATTTGGCTTTCAGTCTTCCATAAATTTTATCCAGTGCTTTTAGCACTCTTGTTCTTGCATCTATTTCAAGTTGCGAATTAGATTTATTTTTTATACTATCAATTACACTCTTGTCTCTCTGGTCAACTAAATCAACATACCTTTCCAATTCCATATATTTCAACTTCTTTCTAATTCTGTCTTTTCTATCTTCTTCATTTTTTGGGAAAGAAATTTTATCGGCGTTGACTACATAATTTTCATCAACATTAAAATCAAAAGGCTTTGACAAAATATCTTTATATAAAGCAACTATTTCTTCTCTACGTTTTTCATATAAAGGATTTAGCGTAGCAAAAAAACTTAACTCCTCTTTACCCTTAATTTCATCATCTAACCTTGTTTCGTATTGTTTTAAAATAGCAATATCAGTTTCGGTAAATAAACATTTGTCACCATCTAATTCATCAATGTATTTTGCAAATATTTTTTTTGAAAATGCGTCATTAATTTCTTGTGGACTGTAGTGTTGTTTTTCTAATAACTCACTAACTACTGAAAGCAGTTTTTGCTTTTGTGATTTGTCTGTTGTGTGGTTGCTGGTAAAAGCAAAAAAAAGTCCGGCGGTAAGTATTACCACCAATAAAATCAGTCCTTTTGTACTCTTCATAAATTTCAATATTTTATTCATATTCTATTGTCAAAAATAGTGCAAAACATAGTTGTAGGTTTATAATGTTTTGCCAAAAATTGTAACTGGCAAATAATAAGGATGAGTGAAATGATTTTGTATAGACAAATAGATTTTTGCAACGACAAATATTTTTCGATAGCGTTGATTACTGTTCACTCAAAGCTTTGTCCAGTATAGTTTCTATTGATTGCAACAATTGCATATTATCATTTTCTTGCAATAACATTCCAGCATTTTTAGTTTGTGAAGTAGCAAACCATAGCAATGCCATACTTACATAATCTTGCATATCTTTTCCTGCAAGTTGATTTTTGTATTCTATAATTTTATCGTTAATAAGTTTAACTGTTCTACGTAAAGTCTCTTCATCTTCTTGCGAAACACGAAGTCGAAAAGTTCTATCTGCTACAACAACATTTACTGGTAATAATTCTGCCATATTATTCTTTATTTAACAACATTAAGCAAGTATTAATTTCTTTTAGATATCCATTAATCCTTTTTTCTAAAGCAGTTTTTTCTTCTTTACTTAATTGCGAACTTTGAATGATTTTAATATCTATTTTTTGTTGTAGTTCTTCAATTGTTTTATTCTTTTCTTTAATGGCAACAACAGTTTTTTCAGCTTGGTTTTTTAATTGCAAGTTTTCTTTTTGTAACTGCTGATATTGTTTAATCAGTAGTTGCAATTTTTCTTTAATATGTGTAATTTTCTGCTCCAAGAATTTTCGGTTTCTTATTTTTCGTTGTTTCGTTTCTCATTTTTACGTTTGGTAAGAAACGAGAAACAAGAAACGGTTTTATTTTCTAATTTTTGTACCAATTTCTTTTTCAAAACTGCCAATTAACTTATTCATTATTGGCTCAATTTCTTTATCGGTCAATGTTTTTTCTTCATCAATAAAAGTAAAATTAATTGCCATCGATTTTTTACCAACACCTAATTTATCATTTTCAAAAACATCAAATAATCTTGTGTTTTGCAACATAGATATTTTTAGTTTTTTAATGATAGTTTCTATTTGATGATATTGAATTTGCTTGTCAACTATTAAAGCCAAATCTCTTTGCACAGCAGGAAATTTGGCAACTTCTTTGTAAGTAATTTTTTGTTTTTCAACAGCATTTAATAAATTACCAAAGTCAATATCAATATAGGTTACAGCTTGCTTAATATCAAATTTACCAAGTTGCTTTTTATCGATTAAGTTTAATGACCCTAATTTTTGTTTACCATTAAAAAAATCAAAGCTCGTATCGTTATTTTCATTTTTTGCAAACTGAATTTCATTTAATCCACACAAGGTTAGCAATGATGCTGCAATAGCTTTTGCTTTATAAAAATCGTTGGATTGTGCTTTAAATTTCCATTCATCTTCATAATTATTTCCTGTTAAATACAAAGCCAAATGCTCCAATTCTTTATACTTTCCAATTTCTTTTTGATGATAGGTTTTACCAAACTCAAAGAATTGTAAATTGCTATTTTTTCTATTAACGTTAAACGCAATAGTTTCTAATCCTGTTTCTAAAAGTGAAGGACGCATTATGTCTAAATCAGCACTTAAACTATTCAGCATTTTTACTGTTGTTTGCAGCACTTCTTCGCCATAATATTTACTGTTTGTAATAGAGTTTGTAAGTATTTCATTAAACCCCTGCCCTATTAGATAATTGGCTAACTTTTCCTTTAATCTCTCTTTTGTAAAACTTGCATCAATTGCTGGCGAAAGTGTTATGGTTGTTGGAATTTCAATACTATCAATACCATCAATTCTTAAAATTTCTTCCACAATATCTGCTGGCAAACTAATGTCTGTTTTGCTAAATGGAACAGCAATTTGTAGTTCATCAATACCATCTCTCAATATCTCAAAACCCAATGCTTCCAATATTTTTTTTACTGCATCTGGATGATAATTTTTGCCACTTAATTTTTTAATGTAATGATATTTTATTGATACCTGTGTTTTCTCTTTTGGTGAAGAATACACATCAATAATATCGCTGCTAATTTCTCCTCCTGCAACTTCTTTAATCAATAATGCTGCACGTTTCAATACATTTACAGTATTGCTAATATCAACACCTTTCTCAAATCTTGTTGCAGCATCTGTTCTTAAATTATGGTGTAAACTTGTTTTGCGAACAGATATATTATTAAAGCAAGCACTTTCTAAAAAAATATTTGTAGTTGTTTCTTTTACACCACTTTTCAATCCACCAAAAACACCTGCAATGCACATTGGGTTTTGATTTCCATCGCAAATAATTAAATCATTTGCCGTTAGTTTTCTTTCTTTCTCATCCAAAGAAAGAAAGGTTGTTCCTTCTGGTAAACATTTTACTATTACTTCATTGCCTGCAATCTCATTGGCATCAAATGCGTGAAGAGGTTGCCCAGTTTCGTGCAAAATAAAGTTGGTAATATCAACAATATTATTAATGCTTCTTACACCAATTGTTTGTAATTTATCTTGCAACCATTTTGGCGAAACGCCAACAACCACACCACTTATACTAACTCCTGCATAACGCATACAAGCATCTGTATTTTCAACTGTAACTTTTATTCCAGCGTTATTACTATCAATTTTAAAACCATTTACAAAAGGGGTTTTCACCTTTGCTTGGCTATTTTGATGATGACATAAATAAGCACACACATCTCTTGCAACACCCAAGTGGCTCATTGCATCCATACGATTTGGGGTAAGCCCAATTTCATATACCCAATCGTTATAAGTTTTAAAATAATCTGCTGCTTTTGTTCCTACAACAACATCATTTGGCAATACTAAAATTCCATCGTGACTAGTGCCTAAACCAATTTCATCCTCAGCACAAATCATCCCATAACTTTCAATGCTTCTAATTTTTGCAACACGCATTGTTAAAGGCTCACCACTTGCAGGATAGATAGTTGTTCCCACAGTTGCTACCACTACTTTTTGCCCTATTGCAACATTGCTTGCACCACAAACAATTTGCAATGTTTCGCCAGTTCCAACATTTACTTTTGTAACAGACAATTTATCGGCATTTGGATGCTTTTCACATTCCAGCACTTCACCAATTACCAAACCTTCAAGTCCTCCTTTTATACTTTCATATTTTTCTAAGCTCTCTACTTCTAACCCTATTGAAGTAAGAATTTTAGAAAGTTTTTCTGGTTCAATAACTTCTGGTAAATATTCACTTAACCAATTGTAACTAATAGTCATTTGTTGCTTATGATTTGTTGCAAATATATAGGCTAGTTGCTAAGGTGAGTTGTATCAAAAAAGGAGGCAAAGAAATATATCTTTGCCTCCTTTTATATTCAATAAAGAATAAATTATCTTACTTTTTTGCAGGTTTTGTTTCAGCTGCTTTTTTGTTTTCTTTATAACGCATATCTGGCGTACCGTCTTTTTTCAAAGGACCAGCAGCTGGTTTAGCAGCACCACCTTTGTTTTCTTTAGCACGCATATCAGGCGTACCATCTTTTTTCATTTTTGGAGATTCTGTTTTTGTAGGAGCGGCAGTTGGTTTAGCAGCTTCCATTTTTTTTGCAGGAGCAGCAACTTTTGCATCTTGCTTCATAGCAGGCTTTGCAGCATCTGCTTTTTTCATTTCTTTTTTAGCTTCTGGTTTTGCAGGAGCAGTTTTTGTTTGTGCGAATGCTGCAGTGGTAAAGATTGAACCAGCTAACATTAGTGTCAATAATTTTTTCATTATGTAAGTTTTTATATGAAACACGAAAATAAAGATTTAGTCAATACTTCCAAATTTTTGTAATAAATGAAATGTTAATTTTTTGCCTTTAAAAAGAAAAGGTATTAAATGATTTCAGCATCACTTAATACCTTTCTTACACAAAATAAACCAAAACTATAAATCTGCAGTTTTCAACTTCTTTGGAAATTTAATTTCACTGCTTTGAGATACGCCATTGCGAGTATATTTTACTTTCAAAATATCCCCTTCTTTAACGCTTGTTGTTTTATCTTTTAAATCGTCAACAGTCTTAATTGTTTCGCCATTAATCTCTGTAATAACATCGTTTTTTTGTATACCAGCTTTTGCAGCAGGTGTGTTTTCATCTACCTCCAAAACCTTTACACCATTGCCTTCTTCCACATCTTGAATTTTAACTCCCATTTTTGGCTTATGGTTATGCAACATCATTTTAAAATTTTGATTACCCATCATTGGAGCCAATTCTGCTGCCATATTATCAATGTCATTAAATTTAAAAACACGCTCAACATTCATATTATTTTTACCCAAAACAGCATCGGTAGTTTTAGGTTTTCCATCACGTAAATAATAAACAGTTATTTTCTCATCAGGATTGTGCTTACTAATTGCGTGAATCAAATCTTCGCTATTTAAAATTTTATCGTCATTAACTTTAGTAATAATATCTCCTTTTTGCAAGCCAGCTTTTTCTGCACCACTTTCATTTGAAATGGCTGTAATTACTGCACCTTTCTCATTTTTTTCTGTAGTTACTCCAAGTAATGCCTTGTTGAGTTTTACATCATCAATCATCATATCAAAATCTCCCATTGGCATTTCGAAATTTCCATTCAGGGAACTTCCATTTCCAAAATCACCATCAATTTTGCCGTGAATAAAAGGAGCTACCATACGCAAATGATTTGCTTTTCCTTTAAGCATTTGCATATCTTCATTGGATAATTCATCAACAGGCTTACCGTTGATAGTAACCTTATCCCCATCAACAACAACTGTAACACGTTTTTCCTTTTTCATCTTTACATCGCTTGGTGGCAGTTTTTCAACCTCCTCACCATCTACAATTATTTTATCCCCATCTACTACAACTGTTGTTTTATCAGACTGTTTTTTGTCTGACTTTTTTTTCATAATAATTTTTTTCTCTACTTTAGCTTTTGGAGCTTCGTCAGTTTCTTGTGCCACTAACTTAGCTGAAAACCCAAGTAGAATAAGGCTTGCAGTAATAATTTTCTTTTTCATAATTGATAAATTTAATAATGTACTAATTTTTTCGTAGAACAAAAATAGGGAAATTGATTTAATACGAAATATTTCGGATATGTTAAAATTTTGCAAAATATTTAGCAGGTAATTGGACGAGTGTGATTATTTATCAAATCCATCGACAATAATTTCACTTGTAATTTTCGCACTTTGCAAACACAAAGGAATACCACCACCAGGGTGTACACTTCCACCAACAAAATATAAGTTTTTGTATTTAATTGAAAAATTAGGATGTCTTAAAAAAGCAGCCAGCCTTGAGTTTGAGCTTGTTCCATAAAGCGAACCAAGATAACTTGAGGTTTTAGATTCAATCAATGAAGGATGCAAAATATTTTCAGTTTCTATAAAACCCTCAATATTTGTTTGTAGTATTTTATTGATTTTTGAGATAATATAACTTCTGCAAACCATTTTCATTTCACCCCAATTAATTGAGGAGTTTGCAGGAACATTTATCATCACAAACCAATTCTCTTTTCCCATTGGAGCGTGAACGTTGGGTTCGCATTTTGAAGTGATGTTGATATAAACTGTTGGGTCAACATAACACTGTTTTTTATTAAAAATAAAATCAAATTCGCTTTTATAATCTTCGCTAAAAAAAATATTATGCAAATCAAGTTGGTGAAACTCTTTATTGATTCCCCAATAAAATATTAATGCACTGCTACTCCTCTCCTGCTTTAAAATTTTGTGTGCAATTGTATTATTTTTTAATAAATTTTTATACGTAAAATATACATCCCCATTACTTACAATGCAATCTGCATCTACGTTTTCATCACCTACAACTATTCCTTTTATACTATTATTTGTTGCAATAATTCTATCAACATTTTTATTAAAAACAAACTTCACTCCTTTGTTTAATGCAAGCTGGTACAAAGCATTTGTAATCGAAATCATTCCACCTTGTGGGTAATAAGTTCCATCATTATGTTCAAGATGAGGGATAAGTGAAAGCATCGCTGGTGCATTGTATGGGCTACTTCCATTGTATGTTGCAAACCTATTAAAAAGTTGCACTGTTTTGGGGTTTGCAAACTTTTGCTCATTAAATTGATGGAGATTTTTCGTGAGATAAATGAGCCTGATACCTTTAAACGCTTTAACAAAATTATTTGTGAAATAACTTTTTATTTTATGCAAAGAATGGTTGAGAAAAAAACTTCCTGTATTGCTATAAAGTTGATTTGAATTAGCTAAATATTTCTTAACAACTTCAAAATTTTCTCCGAGCTTTTCATTCAATTCTGCTGCAAATAAATCAGCATCTGTAGAAGCATTAATTACAGTTCCATCTTCATAAAAATACTTGTTTGCAAAAGGCATTTTTCTATAAGAAAAATATGCTTCAATTGGTT
>JANYEP010000059.1 GCA_025363075.1 Chitinophagaceae bacterium
ATTGATTACAACTGCTACACTTGCCTTGCCACTTAGCACTCATATACCCACAGTTGCTACAAAAAAATGCTGTCTTTATTTTACTCATACAAACAAAGTTTATGGTTTAAAGTTCACTGTTTGAAAATTTGTAAAATTATCTTGACATACTGTATATGTAAAATTGTACATCGAAAACTTTTAAGAGTTTAGGCAAAATAAAAGAGCCAGCAAATTGCCGACTCCTTTACTTACTAACCCATTAAATTCCTCCACTAAATTAGGGAATTAAGTGGAATTACAATTTTTTTTTGGGAATTAGTAAGCAATATCAATTTGTCAGAGAAAAATCCAAACTGAATTGCTATTCTGCTGTACTTAAAATGTGCTTAGGAAATTACGTTTTCATTAAATGTTAACAAAATGTTAAATTTATATGCAACAAATATTATATTTGTATGGTCAATCTTTTTTGATAAGCGGTATTAAATCACAATTAAAAAATAACACTATGACAAAAAAACTCCTCCTCGGGTTTTGTGCGTTGGTAATGTTTGGAATTACCAGTTTTGCACAAACCACAGCAACCGGTAAGGTTGTAGATGAAAAAGGTGCTGCCATTTCGGGAGCCACAGTTCTTGAAAAAGGAACGAAAAATGGAACAACAACTTCGTCGGATGGCTCTTATTCGTTGAAGGTGAAAAGTGGGGCAAAGTTGGTTGTAAAGGCAATTGGTTATGATGACCAAGAACTTGCAGCAGCAGGAAATTCGAAAGTTGCATTGGTAGAAGATACTAAATCTCTAAGTGAGGTTGTAGTAACTGGGGTTGGTGCTGCAACAACAAAAAGAAAAGTTGCAATTGATGTAGCCACTGTAAGTAATAAAGACTTTGCTAAAAGTGGTACTGCTTCCATTGAGCAAAGTATTATGGGTCAGGTTGCTGGTGCTCAAATACAACAGACTTCTGGTCAACCTAATTCAGGGTACAATATTATATTGCGTGGAGTTAATGCTTTAGGAAGCACTGATCCTTTAATTTTATTGGATGGTGTTCAAGTTACTAGTTTGAGTGACATTGACCCTGCAATTGTTGATAGGGTTGAAGTTGTAAAAGGAGCTGCTGGAGGAATGTTGTATGGTGCAGCTGGTGGTAATGGTGTCATTCAAGTATTCTCTAAAAAAGGACAAAAAGGTAAGACTGCTATTCGTGTTTCAACTAAATTTAATTGGGACAATGTGATTCGTCAAAATCCTTTAGTAGCTTCTAATCATCACTACAATACCGATGCTCAAGGCTATATTTTGGACAACAGTGGTACAACAAGAGTAGCTCCAAATGCAGTTGGTGCTTGGCCAGATCCGGTTGAGGATTTAACTACTAATTCTCAAAACAATAAAGCTTATAAAGAGCCTACTTTTGATCATATTAGTCAGGCATACAGACAGGCTCTTACTAATACTACAACTTTAAGCATTTCTGGTGGTTCTGAAAAAGCTGATTATGCTTTCACTGCAAGTTATTTAAAGCAGCAGGATATATATTCAAATGAATATAAACGACTAAACTTGAATATGAATTTAGGTTTGGAATTGTTTAAAGGATTTACATTCCGTTCAGGTACACAAGTTTTTATTAGCGAGGATAACTTACTTACTAATCCTAATAGCCGTTTTGGAATGTTGAACCAATTTGCTTACATTGATTTAACTTGGAGAGATTCTACTGGGCATTATGTAATGAAACCAAGAAATGAAAATCAACACAATCCCCTTTCTGAACAAGAATGGCATCAAAACACAGCGAAGCCAATAAACATTAATCAAAATTTTGGTTTTGTATATAAGTTCCCAAAATTCGTAACTTTGGACTATAAACTTGGTATTACATCCACTACTACAAATACGTTTGATTATTATTTGAATCAAACAAGTTCTTTACAAACAAACCTTCCTTGGGGAAATAGCATTAATGGTTCAATCACCAAAGGCAATAAAAAAAGAACTTATACAAACTCTTTATTTTCAGCTTTCATTAATACTGACTTCCAAAAAGATTTTAATTCAAAATTGCCAATTAAAACATCTACGCAACTTGCTTACGACTATCGTAAAGATGATTATGCCGAATTTTTTGCAACAGGTTCTGGTTTACCAACTTATCCTCCATACAATATTAACGTTGCATCAACCTCAAGTGCAACAGATTATTCAAGCACTTTTGTAACCTATGGAGCATTGGTAACTCAATCTATCGACTATGCCAATTTGTTTGGAGTAAGTGGTGGTTTGCGTTCAGATTATTCTTCTGAATTTGGAACAAATGGTACACCTCAAACCTTTTATAGAGCAGCGGGTTATTTCCATCCATCTGAATTAATTAAAAGTAATATACTTGCTGATTGGAAAGTTAGATTTGCTTATGGAGAGGCAGGTATTCAACCCCTTCGCTACCAAAGACAGGTAACACTTAGCACAGCTCAGTTGGGTGCGAGTAGTTCAATATATTTACCAACCGAATTTGAAAATCCAGCTTTAAGAGTTCAGGTTTCTAAAGAATTGGAAATTGGTACTGATGTAGTAATTCGACGTTCAAATGCTGCGTGGTTTAGTAAGATTTTAGTTTCTGGTACTTATTGGAAAAGAAAGTCGGTTGATGTTATTCAAAGTGGTGATTTAGCTTCATCAACAGGATACCCAACTAAAGCAGATAATTTAACTACACTTGCATCTAAAGGGTTCGATTTAAACCTTGATTTTACTGTGCTTGAGAAAAAAGATATAACTTGGAACTTTGATTATAGAATGGGATTTGCTAAGACGACTGTAGATAAAATAGCAAACGGCTTACCAGTAATTGCAGGTTCATTTACCTTAAATCAAGGACAAGATTTAGGTCAACTTTATGCACAATATGCCATTAGAGATATTAATGCTTTGCAACCTAACGGTACACCTTACATAACTTCTGCTAATCAACATTTATATGCTTATGTAGGAGGCGTTGTAACTAATACTACTACTAATAAACCACTTATTTCTGCTGCAAACGATTTGAAAAACTTGGGTAGTGTTTATCCAAAGTTTACAGCTGCTTTCATTAATAGATTTACTATTAAACAACGTTGGGAAGTTTCTTTTCAGTTTGATTGGTATAGTGGTAATAAAATTTATAATCAAACACGTCAATGGTTATACAGAGACCGTATTTCTAAAGACTTTGATAATGCAGTTACTATTGGTAATCAAACTGGTGCTTTTGTTAATTATTATAATGGATTTTACAACACAGTATCACCAATTGATTGGTTTGTAGAGGATGGTAGCTTTGTAAGATTAAGAAACCTTTCTGTTTCTTATAGTATTCCTACAAAAAAATTAAAATATGTTAAAGATGCTCAGGTAACTATATCTGGAAGAAATTTATTTACTGAAACAAAATATAAGGGGTTAGATCCAGAAAATACAACATCTGTTGATAGTCAAGGTAACGATATTAGTACTAAGGCTGGTGGATTTAAAGGGATTGATTATTTTGGAGTACCTAATACAAGATCTTTTCAAATTGGGTTAACAGTTGGGTTTTAATACTTTTTTAATACTTTTTAAAATATTTAATTATGAAAAAAATAATTAGTTCAATAATAGTTTTAGGGCTGATATTGAGTTCTTGTAGCAAGAGCGAATTAAATCAGATTAACCCAAATCAGCCAACACCATTAGCACTTAAAACAGAAGGAGGCGTTACTGCATTTGCTTTGGGTATTTATGAAAAATGGTTAGCAGATGTTCCTGGAGAAGGAAGTACGAATGTTTTGGTAATGGCTTGGACACAACATAGTATGTTGGGAGATGAGTTATTTTGTCCTTATGGCAACTATGGGTTTCGATGGACAGATCAGGTATATTCTATAACTGTTCATCAACCAGGAGGAGATATTTTAGTTGTTAATCCAAATGGACAAACACAAAAAGACCAATTGCAAGCATTGAACAGCAGAACCGCTGGTGAAAGAAATGCTTTTATGTATGAATGGAGTGTAAATTATTACATTATTGGGCAAGCTAATTTGCTTTTAAATGCTTTGGATAATACATCTCTTACGTTTTCTGGTGATGCTACAACAAAAAGAAATACTTTGAAAGCTTGGGCATTGTGGTGGAAAGGATATGCCTATTCTCGTTTAGGATCTTTTTACTTAGGAGGTGTTATTAATAATGCTGCTGCTGATGGAACTACCTCTTCATTATTTGTTGACCATAATGCAATTATTGTTGAGGCAAATAAAAACTTAGATGCTTGTGCAGTTTTACTAAGCGGTATTGCAAATAATTCAGATTATACTACACTTATGGGTAAATTAACACCAACAGTATTTTCTAATGGTGTAGCAACAAATAATTTTCAAAATGGTGCTATTGCATCTGATATGTGGTTACGTCAAGTATATAGTTTAGAAGCAAGAAATTTCTTGGTAAACAAGAAAGTAAAAACAATGACCACTGCTGATTGGACAACACTTGCAACACTAACTGCCCAAGGATTGCAAACAACAGACAATACGTTTAACTATTCTTTAGATCCTAATTTAATTCACGATTTAAATGGACAGTTTCAGGGTAACGGTAGCCCTTATGCATTATTTGGAGATGGAAATCAATTTACATTCCCAAGTGAACGTTTAATTCAAGACTTTAAACCTGGTGACGCTAGATTTACCAAAGGATTCTCGTTGTTAGGAGCTACAGATTGGGCAGTAAATATTCGCAGTAGAGGTATGCAGTTTGGTACTCGTTGGAATCCAAATACAATTGAATCTGGTGGATTATACGCAACAAATACTAATGCTGGTATTATAAGTATTGCTTGTACTTGGGATGAAAATACTTTGATGGCTGCTGAAGCAAAAATTCGCTCTGGCTCTGACGTTGAAGGTGGTTTGCAATTAATTGATGCTGTTAGAGATGCCCAAAGTGCTGGATTAGCTCACGTTGCAGGTACAGGATTAACACAAGCTCAAGCTATTGAAGAATTAAGATTAGAGAGAAGAATTGGCTTATTTATGCGTGGTGTAGCATTCTACGATGCTCGCCGCTGGGGTATAACAGAACCTGTTGCTAGTGGTGGTGGCAGAGATGGTGCTATTGTATTAGTGCCTGGAAGCGTGGTTGGTGTTGCAACTCCACAACCTTTACCTTGCTTAATGGACTATCAATATATGGATTATTGGGATGTTCCTCAAAATGAGTTAGACTTCAATGTGCCAGCAAGTGGATCTGCTCAAATTAAAAACTAAATTTTTATTAACTATTACAAAATTTCAAAAAAAGCTGCTTGAATTTCAAGCAGCTTTTTTTATAAACATAATTCACCTTATTTTGATTAAAAATAAATATTGAAGCAAAAAATTATTAACGACCCGGTATATGGTTTTATAACTATTAACAATGCATTAATATTTGATATAATTGCCCACCCTTTTTATCAACGACTACGCCGTATTCATCAAATGGCATTGGCATATTTAGTATATCCTGGAGCAGTACACACAAGACTGCACCATAGTTTAGGAGCATACCATTTAATGGGGCTTGCACTTGGTGAATTAAAATCAAAAGGGGTAGAAATAACTGCTGAAGAAGAACTTGCTGCTAAAGCAGCAATACTGCTTCACGATGTGGGGCATGGGCCATTTTCTCACGCTTTGGAAGAAGAACTTTTATCTGGCATTCATCACGAAGAATTGAGTTTGAAGATAATGCAAAAGATGAATGTGGAGTTTAATGGGCAACTTGATTTAGCTATTGAAATATTTCAAAATAAATACCCTAAAAAGTTTTTATATCAACTTGTAAGTGGGCAATTGGATGTTGATAGAATGGACTATTTAACACGAGATAGTTTTTTTACTGGCGTTCACGAAGGAGTAATTGGCTACGACAGAATTATTAAAATGCTGGTAGTTCATAACAACGAATTGATGGTTGAAGAAAAGGGAATTTATAGCATTGAGAAGTTTTTAATAGCACGCAGATTAATGTATTGGCAAGCATACCTTCACAAAGCTGTTTTAGCAGCAGAGGAAATGCTTGTGCATATTCTGAAACGTGCAAAGCAATTGAGCTTTACAGAAAAAGATTCTTTAAAAACAGGCAGCGGAACAGATTATTTTTTATTTGAGTTTAATGGCATTGTTGATGACAATGTATTAAACAAATTCTGTGAAATTGATGATGTAGATTTTGAATTTGCAATTAAAAAATGGAGTAAGCACAAAGACATTGTTTTAAGTGAATTATGTAAACGAATTTTGAATAGAAATTTGTTTAAACTAAAGTTTCAAGTGGAGGAAATTGATGATGCACTATTTAATAAAAGACAAGAAGAAGTTGCTGCGAGATATAATATTTCAAAAGAAGATGCAACATATTTTGTGTTTAAAGGGTCTATATCTAATACGATATATAAACCCAATGAAGAAAGCATTAATATTTTGTATAAAGACGGAACAATTAAAGACATTTCGTCTATTGATGACACACTTATCCATAAAACAATTACTGCAACTGTTAAAAAAAATTATATTTGTTCCATCAACGTTTAAAAGTTTAAGGTTTAATGTTCAACCTTATTAAACCTATTAAACATCAAACGTTATTAATTCTTAAACGTTTTAAATGACTTTTACAGCCTCACAAATAGCCCTGCTTGTTAATGGAAAAGTTGAAGGAGATGCTAATACAAGCGTTACATCATTTGGAAAAATTGAAGTGGCAAAAAACGGAGAACTCGCTTTTCTTTCCAACCCAAAATACGAAGAGTATTTATATTCCACACAAGCATCTATTGTGCTTTTATCTCAAGACTTTCAATTAAGAAAATCTGTTGCAACCACAATCATCAGAGTTGAGGACGCTTATGCTGCATTTGCTGCCTTGCTTGCAAAGTATCAGGAAATGGTTGCACAACAATTGGTGGGAATTCAGCAACCAGCCTACATTTCAGCTTCGGCGAAACTTGGCGAAAAATGCTTTGTTGCTGCGTTTGCCTACATAGGCGATAATGTAAAAGTTGGGAGCAATGTAAAAATATATTCGGGGGTTGTTATCAATAACAATTCTGTTATTGGCGACAATTGTATTTTATATGCTGGCGTAAAAATATATGCCGATACTTTAATTGGCAACAACGTTATTATACATTCTGGAACAGTAGTTGGCAGTGATGGTTTTGGCTTTGCACCTTTATCTGATGGGTCTTACAGCAAGATACCACAACTTGGAAATGTAGTTATTGAAGATGACGTGGAAATTGGAGCCAATACAGTTATTGATAGGGCTACAATGGGTAGCACTATTGTTAGAAAAGGAACTAAGCTGGACAACCTTATTCAAATTGCACATAATGCAGAAATAGGTAGCAACACTGTAGTTGCAGCCCAGGCTGGCATTAGTGGCAGCACCAAAATTGGCAATAATGTAATGGTGGGTGGACAAGCTGGTTTTGCTGGTCATATTTCTATTGCAGATGGTAGCAAGATTAACGCACAAAGTGGCGTTAGCAAAAGCATTAAAACTCCTAATACAACTGTTACAGGTTCTCCTGCATTTGATTTTACAGCAGCATTAAGAAGCCAAGCACTTAGCAGGAACCTACCTAGCTTGGAAAAACGTATTTATGAGCTTGAGAAATTGATTAATGAGTTGATGCTGGAGCGAAAAGAACTATAAGTGTACTTTTATAAAATTCAATCATATTGACCGAATATAAAAAAGTAAAAATAGATTGTTTCAAATACTAAACGCAAACGTTATCGTAACTAATTTTCAGTAATGTAAACTGGTTTGTAGTAACTTCACTACGTACATTAATCTGAAAATGAAAATTGAAAGATTAAAAAACGATTGATTCTAATACCCTCTATTGAAATTGCCAGTTTCTTTTTTATATACAAAGAGATTTGTTTGTAACTGAAGCAACCATTTTGTATTTTTTTGCGTATATATATTTTGAACACCCAGTTATAAGGCTGAAATATTGAAAAGACGATTAAGCTTGATAGTATGAATTAACAGTAACTTCCTCATAAGTGATGGCTTTTATTGCTATTAACTTTACATTATTGCTAAAGTGTTGTGAGCATTTTTTATTATCTCAAACACAAAATACTACACCATCCTTCTACGACTGTTTTAATAGTAATTGGTTTAAATGTTTAAGCAAAACAGACTGTTTAATTTGTTACACAGGTTTATATAGTTGCCGCTTAAGTAGTTCGTGGTTGAGAATGAGTGGTTCGTGGTTGAGAACGAGTAGTTCGTGGTTGAGAACGAGTGGTTCGTGGTTGAGAATGAGTGGTTATTCTTAGCAGTCATTGCGAGGCACGAAGCAATCTCACTAAAAATAAAATAGATTGTTTTGTTGGGCAAAAACACAATGTAGAAATGATGATGCAAAAAAGCTGTTGGCAAAGCAAATACCAACAATAATAAAATAACAACTTATAATTTACAATTAACGGCTTAATATATGAAAAAGAAAATTTTACAAAATCAACGATTAAATATGAAAAAAGGATTATTACTTTTTTTGGTGTCATCTGTGTTATTATGCATAAGTGCTTTTGCACAGCCAACGGTTCTGTATACAGGGCTTGGTACAAGTAGTGGTACTACTCCTGCACCAAGTAATAATAGGTACACGCTAAATACTGTAGGTGGCTTTAGGCAATATCGTTTTCAATCCAATACAACTGTTTCTGTATCAACCACAGGTTGGGCGTTTAGTACAGGTACTACTGGTTCTCCAAACTACAGCCCCAATTGGAGACCAACTACGTCAAACAATACTTTATCTTCAAACGCTTTTATACCTACCAGTTTTTCAAATGGTGCAAAATATAATTCCTCTGGAGGGGGATCTGATGGTTTGTTGCCTGCAATAACAAGTGGCAACTACTATACTTTTAACGTTAGTGCAAATTCATCAGCAGACAATGTGATGAGTTTGTTGGAAACAAGCTTTAATCCTGTTACAATATCTACTGTTACACAAGCTGTAGGTACTTATGGCTCTTTAACTGTAACTATTACAACCTCTGCAACACCTAATGCTTCTGAAAATATTTTTGTGCGTTACAGTACTAATAGTTATTCAGCTTCTACGTTGGTACAAGCTACAGGAAGCGGTACTACTTGGACAGCAACTATTCCTTGGCAATCAAGTGCAGTAAGCTATTATGTATACAGCAGTAATAGGTCTTCGAGTTCTATTACTTCAGATGTTTCTACTTATAGCACACAAGGTGTTCACGATATGAGTACACTAAACCTAAATAATAATAGCGGTTCAAATTATTCTTGGACACCGCCT
>JANYEP010000257.1 GCA_025363075.1 Chitinophagaceae bacterium
CCATTGGTTAAACTGCCAATAAACACACTATCCCCTACTTTTATTGTTGTGTCTCTACCTGCATCTGCCTTTAAGCAAAAGCTATCAAGTGGTAATACTGAAACATCATCAATATTGTATTGAGCACAATCCGATGCAAGGGGATTATTTGTACCTATAACAATTGTATCCGTTTGTGCATCTGTTTTAAAGTCTCCAATAGTAATAAAACTCTCTCCACCAGTTGCTTTATAAACACCACTTACTTTTATCCAGTTTAATGTATCAGTTATTATTGGGTTGCCATAATTTAGTATCTGCGGTGTTGCAGATATTATTTGCCCGGCAGCAAAGGTTGGTGCATTTTTACTGACTAATAAACCTATATTATTACAGGCATACATTGACCTATTAACTAAGTTTGTATAAAACTCTACATAATAATAATGCCCCCCTGCTAAACTATCAACTAATGGCGTTTGAATGTAATGCTTAATAAAACTGGAGCTGCCATAGTATTGAGAAATAAACATAGAAGCGTAAGAACTTCCAGTTCTTGCATATTGATAGCCTGAACCAAAAATGTTTAATGGAACTCCACAGCACCCATTGGTACTGCAGCTGCTAAAAAAACCAGCCAAAATATTCGAATTACTGGACGTAGTAGGATTTTGCCAAGGAACACATATATCAATATATCCTGGTGGACAATTTGTATATTGCTCAAAACTAGGGTTAGGTACTAAATTCGTTTGACATTTTGCTTGCAAAATGTGCAACAGCGAAAATATATTTATTAAATAAATTAATCTTTTCATAATAAAAATAGTTATTTAATAATTATTTCCGTCCCCGCAGAGTCTCTTTGCAAAGCCATTGCAGCAAAGCCAAAGGACGCTGCGGTTGGTGGTAGCACTGTTGCATATTGTTTCATTTTTCATTTATATATCTTCTGCCTAACAAATATAGCATTTTTACGCAACGAAGCGTCCCCTAAAGGGAGATACTGCTGGAACTATAAACACAAAAAAACCTACAAGGCTTGCACCCCATAGGTTTTATCCCAATACAAATAATAAATAAACCGCCTAATTCACCACAATACCCACTATATCGCTTTGCAAGCCAAAAGCCTCCATCGATTACCATCTTTCATTGTTGCAGCAATTAACAAATCTATACAAACAAAAAGAGAGCTGATTTTGGTAAAACAGCTCTCTTTCATTTAATTTTTTAATCAGTAAATTACTTCACAAATTGCTTTGTAATTGTCGTTCCGTTTGATTGATAAACCACAGAATAATTTCCTTTGGATAAAGAAGAAATTGTAAGATATGTTTGAGTTGCACCTTCGCTTACTTGAGTTGAAAAAACTTGTTCACCAAGACTATTAAACACTCTTAAAGAACTGTTAACATTAGCTTTTGGGTGATTTACTACAACAAAACTTTGTGCTGGATTTGGATAAATTTGCAAATCAGAAGTTTTGTTGTTTAGAGATAATGCAACAATGTTTGTGTAGTTGTTTAAACCACTTTTTTTATTAGCTTTTATTCTGTAATAACTTGTTTTATTGTTGAAATTATTATCAGTGAAAGAATAACTATTTGTGTTTGAAACAGCAATTTCTTTAATTGCATTAAAGTCTTTTCCATTCAAACTTTTCTCAACAACAAAATCTTTAATTTCATTTATATTTTCTACATTCCATTGCAAGTCTGCATTGCTGTTTTTTATGGCAGCATTTAATTGAAAATTATTAGTAGCAAGTGATGGAACAGGTGCCCAGGCAATACCTCTAAATAAAGTCTTTGTAGGAGATTTAGCTAAAACAACATAAGTGTTCGAAGAGGGTGGAGCGTTGTAGGCAGCATTATCAGTAATCATTACCAATGAGTCAGTATTTCTTGTTGCATATAGAGTAACCGTGTTAAGATTTACAACACCAGTTAATCCTCGATAAACGTGACCTGAATCTATTACACCAACAGAGTCGTAAGAATTTGTAAGAATATTCAATGCATATTTTTTTATTCCGCCAGCACCAGTTGCATTATCATCTGTAACGTACACTACATTAGAAATAGGTGAGATAGCAGGCAGTTTAGCAGCAAAAAAAGCATAAGGACTACCAGTTGCTATTGTAAAATTAGGAACAGGTGTAATTACTTTTCCAGTGTCAGTTGGCAATCCAGTACCTACAGC
>JANYEP010000262.1 GCA_025363075.1 Chitinophagaceae bacterium
AAAACACTTAATGTTGATAATCCCCTCATATTATCTCTATTTTTCTTGTTTATTCTATTGTAGACAACATTTATTAAATAGAAAAAATATGTATAAAAATTATTCATAATTGTTTTAAAATTTCAATACGCTTTCAAAAAAAATTTGTGCAAATAAAAAAAGGTTTTAAGCATAGTACTTAAAACCTTTTTTATTTGGTGACCGCGTTAGGATTCAAACCTAAAACCTTCTGATCCGTAGTCAGATGCTCTATTCAGTTGAGCTACGCAGCCATTATTGGGTTGCAAATATATAGGTCTCTTTTTAATTTACAAACCATAAATACTTGCTGCCGATTTTTCTAACAATTTTTTGGGTAACAACCAAGCTAAAAGCACGCCTAATTTGTTTATAAAACCAACAACTATCTCTACTTTTTTAGCAAACATTCCATCAACGATAACTTTTGCAACATCATTTGGCTTCATATTAAACTGCTTAGCCAATTTTTGTGCTTTTTCACCTGTTGCTTTTGCTCTATTTGCAAAATTTGTATCTGTAGCACCTGGGCAAGCAACTGAAACAAACACTGGGGTATTTCGCAACTCGTAGTTCAATCCTCTGCTAAAACTCAATACAAAAGATTTGCTTGCTGCATAAATGTTTAATCCGGGAACTGATTGATAAGCAGCAGCACTCGCAATATTTACAATGTAAGATTGGCTTCGTTTTTTAAGCATTTCAACAAATAAATAGCTCGTTTCAACTATCACATTCATATTCACTTGCATCATTGCCTGATGCTCTTGTAAGCTATAATTCTCCCAAGCTCCACTTAATCCATAACCAGCATTGTTAATTAAAATATTTACAGTGAAATTATTTGATATACACCAATCAAATATTTGCTGCGAAGCATTTTCATTAGCTAAATCAGTTGCTAAATAAGCGGTTTTAACAGCATATTTATTTGAAATATCATCTGCAACTTCTTTTAATAAACTTTCGCTACGAGCAACAAGTAAAACATTTATTTTTCTACTTGCAAGTTCTTCTGCAATAGCTTTACCAATTCCCTTACTTGCACCTGTTATTAATGCGTATTCCATAAAATTTTATAAAAAAGGCTAACAAATTTGTTAGCCTATATTGATAATTAATTAATTACTTTTTTTGCGAGCTTATGATAAAAAGGAGTTTTACTATTCTCATCTTTTGGTTTGAATTTACCTGTAATAATTGGAATATACATCACTCTTCTTCTACTTTCTTCACCCATCAAAGGCGATTGTTTTACTCTATGCCAGGTTCTTCCATCGTGAACAGTTAAATCTCCAGCATTTATATCAAAGCCAATTTCTTTGCTATCATCAGTGTTGTCAATAAAATATTTTTTACCAAACAATAACTTGATCATATTTTGTTTATGCGTTCCAGGAATTACTCTTAAACCTCCGTTATCGAATAAACAAGTATCTAAATGTATTCCTACATTTAGCATTGGCATAATCTTTTGCCCTAAAAATAAATCTCTTGGGCTATCTGTGTGCCAACCCATTTGAGTAAAAGAACTATTTGGCGTATTGAGGTAATTATTTGCAACCAAACCATCTTTTTCATTTTCACCAACTCTTCCTTCATAAGGTGCTAAAAACGATGTTAAAGCTTGTAATCTTTCGTCTTCTATAAGTTGATGCAAAGGGTCACTATACAAAGATGTGAAGCAAAAACGTTGAATCGTTTTGTTGCCTTCCATATCCTTACCAAATTTTAGGGGAATACCATTTACCTTGTCTTTTCCCTCTGCCAACCATTCTTTTTCGAGCCTTGTTAATTCTGCGAGGTATAGTTGAACTTTTTCTTGATTGATGAAATTTCTAAAAATAATCACACCGTGTTTATCAAAAAAGTCCAATTGCTCTTCAGTTAGTTTATTACCAAGTTCAAAATTGCAATTCCATTTTTTCATTCTTATACAGATGGGTGTTTAACCTTAGATTAAAGTGTATGTTATTAAATTCTTAATTCTTTCTAAGTCGGCAAATTTAAGGTTCAAAACCTTAAAATCTGCTTTTTTGTGTTTTTTTTTATTGTTCAAATATTGTAAAAAAAAGTCAATAAAATAAATCTTTTATAAAAGAGGCAACTTGTTTATCTGTTTAAAGCTATGACTAAAAATTCTAAACCCCTTAAAACATTATATTGCAGCCTTATTTCAATTTGATTTTATGTGTGGAATTGCTGGTATTATTTCTTCAAATCACAAAAATGTGCAGCAAGATTTATTGCAAAAAATGGGCAATTCTTTAAAACATCGAGGACCAGATGCTGAAGGATTTTGGTTAAATGGAGATAATACTGTTGGTTTTGCACATAGAAGATTATCCATAATTGACCTAAGCAACAATGCCTCACAGCCTCTTCATTATTTGCATTGTACCATTGTTTTTAATGGGGAAATTTATAATTACATAGAGCTAAAAGCATTTTTGCAAACAAAAGGCTTTGCTTTCTCCACACAATCTGACACAGAAGTTATTGTAGCTGCTTACATATTTTGGGGTATTGATTGTTTACATCAATTTGATGGAATGTTTGCTTTTGCCATTTATGACAATAAACAAAATGAGGTATTTATTGCCAGAGATAATTTTGGCGAAAAACCCTTGTATTTTTCTGTTTCAGAAGAAGATGGTAGTTTTTATTTTGCCAGTGAAATGAAAGCATTGTGGGAAATTGGCATTGAAAAGAAAGTTAATCATCAGCAATTGCTCAATTATTTAACGCTTGGCTATACTTCAAATCCTACAGATAAATCTCAAACTTTTTACAGCAATATAAAAACGCTGGAAGCTGGGCATTGTTTGAAATACGAAATACGAAGTACGAGCTACTATGTATGGGCTTATAAACAAGAAACAAGAAACGAACAACAAGAAACGATAGTAACCTTTTCAAATTTACTGAGCAATTCTGTAAGTAAAAGATTAAGAAGTGATGTTGCAGTTGGCACGAGTTTAAGTGGAGGTTTAGATAGCTCAAGTATTCTTGCAAATATTCATCAACTAACGCAAACAGGAAATTATAAACCACAAACCTTTACTGCATCTTTCCCCAACTTTGAAAAAGACGAAACTCAATACAGCAAAGAAGTTGCAACTCATTTTCATCTTCAGCAACATTTTACCACACCAACTGCAAATGATTTAGTTAGTGAGTTCAAAACCTTGATGTATCATCAGGAAGAACCATTGCAAAGTGCAAGTGTTTTTACGCAGTATATGGTTTATAAACTGGCTAAAGAAAAAGGAATTACTGTGTTACTCGATGGTCAGGGTGCAGATGAGGTTTTAGGTGGATATAAAAAATATTCTCATTGGTTTTTACAGGAATTATTGAGAAAAAATTTGATGACATTTAATCAGGAAAAAGCTCTTTTAAAAACAAATGAGTTTTTGAAAACCTGGAGTTATAAAAATTATTTAGCAGCATTTTTTTCAAAATTTACAGCAAGGCAATTGCAGCAAAAAGCTATTCAGTTGCAAAACAAAAACGGCTTTCTAAACAAAGAATATTTGCAACAATATCAAAATAAAAATTCGCTTGAGAAGCCTATTATTAAAGGGTTGCAAGACATTTTAAACTATAATACAAATGTTTTTGGTTTAGATGAATTGCTGAAATATGCAGACAGAAATTCAATGGCT
>JANYEP010000265.1 GCA_025363075.1 Chitinophagaceae bacterium
GCTAAAGTTGGTACTTTATTAAAAGCATACTCTAAAGGAAAAAATCTTGTAAATAGTTCAGGTGTTTCTGTCAATGATGCCAACTACATTATGAAAGAATCTGATAAAAAATTCTTCAATTCAACTCGCCTAACTTTTACAGGAAGAATTGGCTATGGCAATTTTTCTTTAAATGCGGGCTACTCTGTTACCAATGTTATTAAAGATGGCTTTGGACCAAGTATGAACACATTGTCTATTGGTCTAACGGTTAGTGGATTATAATTGCTATCCTAATACATCCTTTAAAACATCAAAACTTTTCAGCCTGATAAAGTTTGAAATATGTAATGCAAAATATTGAATATAATATTCAATTAATTGCCTTCTTGTATTTTGGTTTAATTTAATATCAACTAAATCGTTGATGCTTGTGGATAGTAAAATGGAAGATGTAATTTCAGCTAAGTTATTTTCAATAAAATAAGGATGTTCTGGTATGTGTTGAATATAAAAACCTTGCTGTAAGTCAAGTGTAGCAGTAGTTTTAGCATATACTCCCTGAATTCCAAAACCCAGCTGTTCCCCCATTTTCAAAATGAAATATAGTGGAAAATTAGCTGTAGCAGTGGCATCACTTTTATCCAGATTTTTCAAACTATCTTCAATAAAATAAAATAATTCAGGGTTGTTTTCTGGTTGTTTAATGCTATGTTGTAGCAGTTCTATGGAAAACATTGCAACAGCATTTTTAACCACATCGTAAGGGATTTGTTGATACAAAAAACTTACCTGATATTCTTTAATAAATTGTAGGTGTTTAAATTCGTTATGATAAACTTGTAGGTCTAAAATGGCAGATGGTGTAAAATAATTTGCATTGCTGGTTCCTTTTTTTGAGGCTTTTCTCGCACCTTTCACAATGTAGCTTTGCATACCAAAAAGCTCGGTATAAATTGTTGCAATAATGCTTGTGTCGCCATATTTAACGCACCTTACAACAATGCCCTTGGTTTTATGAATTGTTTCAGACAACTTATTTTTTCTTGATTCTCGTTGGGTTTTTTGCAATGAAATCATCCCAGCCTTTCATAGTTTTTCCTTTTGCAATTAAAGGTGAAGATGTTTGATAATGGTGGCACAACGCAACAGCCAAAGCATCTGTAGCATCAAAATATTGTGGCTTTTCTTCAATGTTTAAAACACGTTGCAGCATTTTCCAAACCTGCTCTTTATCAGCATTTCCATTGCCTGTAACCGATTGTTTTACTTTTTTAGGCGAATATTCTGTAACCAACAGTCCGCCTTGCATAGCAGCAGCTATTGCAACACCTTGGGCTCTTCCAAGCTTCAGCATACTCTGTACATTTTTACCAAAAAAAGGGGCCTCAATAGCAAATGTTGTAGGGCGATATAGTTTAATTAATTCAGACATTTTAGTATGAATTTTTTCGAGCCTTTCATAAATGTCTTTATACTTGGTAAGTTTTAAAGTATCCATTAAAAGCACTTGTGTTTTATTGCCTGAAACCTTTAATAGTGCATATCCCAGCAATTGTGTACCAGGGTCAACTCCAAGTATAATGTTTGTTTCTTTCATTGATGCGGCTAAAATAGTGGTTAAACAGCACTATGTAAATTTTGAAAATGTTTTATACATTGAAGATGTTTTACCATTTTGCTCCTTAACACTATTTTTTATAGCTAAATGAATACATAATGTGAAGGATAAAATGAAATAAAAAGAAATTATAGCCACTTTTAAATAATTTGGATTTTTATCTTGTTCATCAAAAAATGAAATGATTTTCTCCCTCTTTTTGTTAAATATCAAAATTAAATAGTTGATTCCTACAATAGGAAGTACAGTAAAAAAAGAAATTATACTAACTCGTGATTGCGATTCGTGATTGCTTATGCCATTAAACGCAATAATTATAGAGAGTAAATTCAAAAACGTTGGAGTACTCAAAATCATCAAAGAAGTAAAAGCTGGGTCTTTATCATTTTTATTTATTCTTGTGAAAAATTTTGTAAGAATATAAAATGCGTAGTAATAGACATTATTCATTTTTCTTTAACTTAGATATTTTCCAACAATTGGTACTCTTCTTCCAACGCCAAACGCTTTTGGTGAAATGCGAATGATGGGGCAAAACTGGTTTCTTTTATACTCATTATTGTTCACCATTTTCAAGGTTCTATCTACTAATGCTGCATCAAAACCCTGTGCTTTTATTTCTGTTGGTCCTTGCCTGCGTTCAATATATTGGTATAATATTTTATCTAAAACAGCATAGTCTGGCAGGCTATCACTATCTTTTTGATTGGGCCTTAACTCTGCACTTGGAGCTTTATCAATAATGTTATTTGGTATAATTTCTTTATCTCGATTTATATATTTTGCCAAAGCATAAACTTGCATTTTATAACAATCGCCTAATACACCTAAACCCCCTGCCATATCACCATAGAGTGTTCCATAGCCTGTTGCCAATTCACTTTTGTTGCTTGTGTTTAGTAAAACGTAACCAAATTTATTTGCTATTGCCATTAATATATTACCACGACTACGGCTTTGAATATTTTCTTCAGCAACACTAAATGGGAGGTCTTTAAAAATGGGTTTTAAGGTAGATAAAAATGTTTCATACACATCAGCAATTTTAATGATGTCATAAGGATTTTCTAAATTTTTACTAAGTTCTACAGCATCGTTAACACTATGTTCTGTACTGTAAGGTGATGGCATCAAAACTGCTCTCACATTGGCTTTGCCCAGAGCATCGCAAGCCAATGCAAGTGTAACTGCACTATCAATGCCACCACTGCTACCAAGAATGGCTTTTGTGAAACCCATCTTATTAAAGTAATTTTTTATGCCCAAAACAAGTGCATCATAAATTTGATTGATGTTTAAATTTTCTTCTAAACCAATTGGGTTTAATTCTTGATTTGGAACAGCAGATGCAACTTCAATAATTGATGAATTAATTGTTCCATCATCGTTTATTTCAACAGCTTCTAATGCCTCTATAAACATTGGCAATTGCTTGCATAGATTAGCATTTTTATCAAACACTAAACTTGCTCCATCGAACACAATTTCTGTTTGACTACCTACAGCATTGCAATAAATCATTGGCAGTTTATACTTCAGCACATTGGCTTTAATAATGGCTTTTCTATCTTCATTGTGAGTGTAGTCGAAAGGCGATGCAGAAAGGTTAATCATCATATCTGGCTTGTGTTTCATCAACTCATCCATTGGGCAAATTCTATACAAAGGATTATCTCCTAAATTCCAAATATCCTCACAAATTGTTATGGCAAATTTCTTGCCTTTAAACGCTACAACGTTCCAATTATATGCAGGTTCAAAATACCTGTATTCATCAAACACATCATAAGTTGGCAAGAGTGTTTTATGAATTTCTGCAACAATATTTTTGTTGTATAAAAAGAAAGCAGCATTGAATAAATCTTTACCTTCTTTAATGTTGTTGCGAGCAGGAGAGCCAATAAGCACAGCTATTTCAGCAGTATGCTCTTTAATGATTTCAATGGCTTGGTAACATTTATTGATAAAATCATTAAACTCAACAAAGTCTCTTGCAGGATAGCCACACACACTCATTTCGCTAAACACAATTAAGTCGCCACCTTGTGCTTTTGCTTCATTAATTGCTGCAATTATTTTTTGGGTATTTGCCTCAAAATTGCCTATATGATAGTTTTGCTGTGCAAGAAAAATTTTCATTGGGCAAAGATAGAAAGGATAGTGTGAGGCAATATTGAATTCTGTTAGTTTTGCCAAATGAAGTTGAAATTATTATTCGCTACGGCAGTTGCAATTTTTTTATTTTCCTGTAAAAATAAAAAGCATATTCCAGATGTTTCAAACATTAAAGTTGATTTAAAGATAGAAAGGTTCGAGAAAGATTTTTACAGTTTAGATACAAACAATCTTGTTCATTCTTTAGATGAATTAAATAAAAAATATCAATCATTTCTGCCCGATTATTTATATACGGTTTTAGGATTAACACCACCACAAGATTCAATTGTGAGCCAAATAAAATTGTTTTTAAGAGATAAAAACTACAAGAGTATTTATGATGATGCTACCAAAAAATTTGCTTCATTGGATAATGTAAAAGACGAGCTGGCTTTAGCACTAAAACTCACTAAATATTATTTTCCAAAATATCCAGTGCCTGCAAATGTTTATACATTTATTGGTCCTGTAGATGGCTTTGGCACTACACTTACAAGCAATCATAGCTTTGCAATAGGGTTGCAAGGTTATTTGGGAAAAGACTATCCGTTGTATCAAGATGAATATATTGCCCAAACTTATCCTCCCTATAAAACACGCAGGTTTGAGGAGCAATATATTGCTACCAATTGTATTAAAAATGTGATTGAAGAATTATATCCAGATAAAAGCAATGGGCGACCACTTGCAGAAAGATTAATTGAACAAGGAAGAAGAATGTACCTACTTGATGCTCTACTGCCAAACACAGCAGACTCAATAAAGACAGGCTATACAGCCAATCAATTAGAGGGCTGCATTAAAAACGAAAAAGCAATATGGGCTTTTTTTGTTGAGAGAAATTTGTTGTTTGAAAGAGAGCCAAGCGTTGTATCACCTTATGTTACAGATGGACCAAAAACACCAGAAATAAGCGAAGATGCACCAGGAAATATTGGAACTTTTATTGGCTGGCAAATTGTAAAAAAGTGGATGGATGTAAACCCTAAAATTTCGCTTGAAGCATTGATGCAAACACCTACAATGACTATTTTTAATGATGCTGGGTATAAGCCGTAGAATATTTACGATGTACAATTTTAGATATACGATTTATCTATTATTTCAATTGCATTCCTTAATCGCTCTTCATTTGTGCCACTTATCAATTGCCAAGGAGTGCTTTGATTTTCTAAGATGTTTTTATAGATATTAAACAATTCTATTCGTGGTTGTTCGTCAGGATATTCTCTTAATTCGTCTGCAACCCAAGGCAGGTCTATGTTGCAAAGCATATACAAATCGTATTTTCTTGTTGCAATTTCATCCAGAATAAACCGGTGGCATTTGCCAAAAACAAACTCGCACCACACTTTCATTACATACATATCGGTGTCTATAAATAGTTTCTCGTTTCTCGTTTCTCGTTTTTTGTTAGTAACCTCGTATTTCGCAATTTGTGCTTCATAACCTTCTTCCAATGCAAGCTGCCCATTTGCAATAGTTGCTAAATCATCAAACGAATAATCTGTACCATTCTTTAAAAGATATTCCCTTGCAAACTCAGGACACCAAAGCGTTTGATAGTGTTGAGCAAGCTGCTCGCACAAGGTGCTTTTACCAGTGCTTTCGGGTCCTATGATGACTATTTTTTTAAGCATTTTTTTTGAATAATGAATATCGAACAAGGAATGTTGAATGATGAAATAAGTTGAATAACGAACAAGGAGTTTTGAATAAGAAATTGAAATTATTTTTTCGTAACTGTATTGTTCTTTTTGGCTGTTTCGATGCTTTTAACAAAAATTGAAATCAATTCATTGCATTCTTTTAAAGCCTTGCTAATGCTGTCATCAATTAACCAGTTTAACTTCAATAATATTTTCAAACAATTATTGGTTTCTCTTAATTCTTTTAAGGCAACTTTCATTTTATGAATAAAATCGTTTCGTGATTCTGCACTTTGTGCCTCGCCGTAATTTAATGCTGGCGAGCTTCCACTTCTTGTAAGCTGTCCAGCTAAATGGTTGCCAGCATAGGTTTTAGGTAATGCCTCTGCAACTTTAATAATGGCAACAGCAAAGTCAATCAATCGTTCTTCCAAATCAAACTTCCTTTCCATATTTTAAAATTTATATTTCCTTAATTTATCATTTTCAATATTTCATCATTCCTTGTTCGATATTCATTATTCAACCCACTTCTTCATTCCTTGTTCATTACTCGATATTCGATATTCCAATCCTTCGTTTCCATTCAATTAATCCTGCCATTGCCATTACTAAAAACACCAAAAACTGAATGCTTGTAAAAGCATATCCCTTTATGAAATATAGTGGAATAGATGCAGTATTTGTAACAATCCACCACAACCAGTTTTCAAGTTTCTTTTTTGCCATTAACCACATACCTGTGTAGGCAGCTGCACTTGCAAAAGCATCTGCCCAAGGAATAGCATCTGGTGCAAATGATTTTTTTAACAGGCTTAAACAAGTAAATATGATGATGAAACAAACAGCAAAAAACAATAGTTGCTGTATCTTCTCTTTTTTATTGCTGCTGCTTATGTGCAGCGTTGTTGAATTGCTTGTTGTATCTTTTCTTGTCCATAAAACCCAGCCATAAATGCTCATTATGGTGTAGTAAATATATACGCTTGCCTCGCCAAGCAAGCTACCTTTAAAGCTAATGTATATATAAATAATGGTGCTTATTAAACCCACAGGATATACCAGAATGTTTTCTTTTCGGCTAAACCAAACACTTGCAATGCCTGTGAGTGTGCCAATATATTCCAGTGCAGACGTGGCTTGTATGCCTGTGACAAGTTGCTGTATGAATTGGTGGAGTGTCATTTATTAATTGCCCAAAAGTAATAGATTGAAAAAACAATAGCTTCAAATGAAAGTTTTTGATATAATGGATACGCTGCCTTAGAAACTATTTGTAAGCTTAAGTGGGCTTTAGGTGTGAGTTACCAAGGATTTTGAATGATGCATTATAAAATGAAAACTTTTATTACATTTTTATTTCATACACTCTCCATACTCTAAGTATGCTTTAACTATGCTTGAGGTATTTTATTAATAGATTGTTTAGTTAATGTTATCAGTGAAGGGTACTACTCAACTTCTGCACGTCTTTTCGAGGGGTTCTTGCCTAAGGAGTCTCAACAGATTTCTCACTATTGTTCGAAATGACAAGCACTGTTAAACTTGTTGGTGAAGAACACCCACAAGGGCGAAAGTAGTAGGTTGCAAAAGCATTTTACAAATTCACCAGTTTATTTTTTATTGCATAGATAGCAATACCAACAGTATTGGCAACATCCATTTTTTCCATAATTCTTTGCCTTATTCCTTCAATGGTTCGTGGGCTTAAAAAAATTTTTTCTGCAATTTCTTTTGTAGTGCGTTGCTGGCAAATGAGGCGTATGATTTCGGTTTCCTTTTCATCAAAAATAGATTTTGGCTTGCTTTGATAAGGGTTGTATTTGCTGGTTTTTATAAGCTGCAACAATTTTTTGCTGGTGTTTTCGCAATGGTAAGGTTTGCCCCTGCTTACTGTTTCAATGGCTGCAATTACTTCATCTTTATGAGCATTTTTTAGCAAATAACCACTGGCACCAGCTTCCAGCATATCAATAATTAAATCGTCATCGTCATACATACTTAAAGCAATAACCCCTATTGCAGGATGTAGAGCTGACAGCTGTTTTGTGGCTTCAATGCCATCAACCTCTGGCATATTAATATCGGTAATTACTACATCGGGCTTTGTGTTTTCAACTACTTCAAGCAGCTTTAAACCGTTTTCTGCTTCGCCACAAATGGTAATGTTTTCAAAACTGTTAAGCATTAGTTTTAAACCATCTCTAAACAGCTCGTGGTCATCGGCAATAACAATATTGATGTTTGGTTTAATCATTTTATGAATAGCAAATTACGATTTACAATTTGAACAGTTTTATAAAATTTAACTGATATTATTTTTTCACGCAAATCTGCAAAGAGGCAAAGTCGCAAAGAATTATTTTGTCTATAATTTTTGTTAACTACTAATTACTACCTACTCTTTTGGAATACTAATATAATATTTCACCCCCTTGCCCACAGTGGTTTCAACAGTTAATTTTCCCTTTAATACTTCTACACGGTTTTCTAA
The DNA here is from genome assembly GCA_025363075.1 of Chitinophagaceae bacterium. Classification (GTDB taxonomy): domain Bacteria; phylum Bacteroidota; class Bacteroidia; order Chitinophagales; family Chitinophagaceae; genus CAIVPM01. The sequence goes on from JANYEP010000265.1 coordinate 7,901, forward strand.
ACTAAGTAAACCTAAACCCTTGTTGAGGTTGCTTTGCTCGTTGAATATAAATCCAATGCCATCATCCTGTGTTTTTAATTCTATAATTAAGTCGAGGTTGATAATTGAAATATTGAGTTGCGTAGCTCTTGCGTGTTTAATGGTGTTGTGTACTATTTCCTGAATGATTCTAAAAATATTAATGGCAACATCTGTGTTAAGCTGAATGGCATCGCTGCTAAAATTTATTTTCAGTTGTGTATCATCAAGTTTATCAATAAACTCCTGTGTGGCATACACCACGCCTTTGCGTACAAGCGTATTGGGCAAAAGGTTATAGGATATATTTCTGAACTTTTGAATCACCTCATCAATTTGTTTATTGCTTTTGTTTAGCAATAATGCTTCAATATCGTTGGTGGTAGGCAGTTGGTTCATTTGCACTTTTATAACACTTAGCAGTGGCCCCACGTCATCGTGAAGGTCGGTAGCAATGCGTTTTCTTTCGGTTTCCAAAATTTCAACTTCAGCTTTAATGCGTGCTTGCTGCCAGGCAACAATTTTTTTATGTTGCTTGGTAAATGTGTACACAAAATAGCCAATTACAGCAAGTAGAAAAATACTTGCAGCAAAAGTGGTAAGTAATATTTTTCCTTCAATTATTGGCATAGCGAGTTGAAAAACGAAATGTAAAGTTGAACAATCATAAAGTAAAAAAATTAAGTAGAAATACGGTTTTTGCTTAAAACTATCCCATAGGCAAATAGTAAATAACTAATGGAATTCACCACTTCATACAATCTATAAATTAATGCCCTGGTATCTGCACTAAGGTTTGTTAAAAACATCATAAAAACTTCCAACCCAAAAAATAAATATTGTAGTAAAATGCCAAAGCAAATAAGTATCATTGGATTTGCTATACTTTTAACAGAAGTATTAAAAAACTCTTTATTTATAAACATTACAGCCAATAAACAAAATCCAATTCCAGTGAGTGCCTGAGAAGTCATATACACTTTTTGCCATTTATACAATGCAAAATGGGCTAACCATAAAAGAATAAAAAAAGAACAAAATATATAAGTATTTCTTTTGCTTAAAATATTATTAATACGAAAAAAAAGTGAATACAAAAGAAGGTTAATCAAAATATAAAAATTGTAAGTATATACAATTTCACTTCTGCATTTTAACTCAATAAACACTTTTACTGTGGCTTCTACAACAAATGCAAGCAAGCATATATGAATAAACTTTTTAATGCTTTTGGAGAACTTATTGTAATATACAACACCAATGATTGATGGTATTGCACAACTCATAGCCAGAAAAAAGGAAATATTAAACTTCACGATTATTCACTTGATTTTTGATAAACATTTGTATCTGGATTGCACGGCTGTCCCATATCAGCAGCACCTAAAACCCCATCTCGATTCAATAGTACATCATAATTATTTTCATCATATCCTTTAAGTACATAAGTTTTGTTATTATTACTATCAATGGCATTATAAATTCTTATGCCAGCAACACTTTCGTCACTTAATAACTCTTCTATAATACCTCTTGGATAATCCATTGCAGGTCTCTTGTCAGCGTCTATTGCAGTTGCTATCATAGCATTTGCAAGGGAAATATCAATAAAATTATCAGTTTGTTTAGCTCCTATCAAACTACTTTTCGCGTTGGATACATTTTTAATTGAAACTGTTTTTGGTATAGCTTTTTTATCAGATACTTTACTCACACCTCCTTTCTTTTTTGGTAGTGTTTTTGGTGTAGTGGTTGTTGTGTTTACTTTTCTCATTTTTAGTTTGTTTTTTAGTTAATTAATGCTGCAAAATAAGGTTTTTGATCCATTTCAAAAATGCGTATTTCTACGCATTTTTGGTACATAGCGGCAATGGATGTTTGCGTGAGAAAAGAAACCTGATGCAAAACAAAAAATTCATATTACAAAGTATATTTAGAGCATTATTACCAAAGGTTGGAGCATTACAAACAAACCTTAGAGCATTATCATTAAACCATAGAGCATTATTACCAAAGGTTGGAGCATTACAAATAAACCTTGGAGCATTATTAGATAGTTCAATAATCCTCCAGCAATATTTTATAAAGCTACAAAAAGGGTTCATAATGCTACAAAATAGTTTTATAATGCTCAAGAATCATTTTATAATGCTACAAAACGATTTTATAATCCTCAAAAATCACTCGCCACCAATTCTAAAACAATTTTGTAAGTATTTAAAAAACAATTAATTAAAATTAATAAAATAATAAAAAAATGAAAAAAACATATATGCCAACTCAAGAAATAGAAAAATTAGCCTGGCTAAAAAATTTTGCCAATAAATTGGGAACTTATGCCACCAAATACAATATAACAGCAGCCGAAATAACAGATATGCAAAACAGTGTTGCTTTTTACGATTATTGGTTTAACTATGGTTTTCAAAACAACGAGCATAACAAAAGAATTACCCAATACAAATTGGAGCTACGCAATGGCATACCTGCTGGGGCAACAGATAGTGTAGCACCTGTGGCACCCACTTTTGCAGCAGCACCAGCAAGTGTGCAACCTGGCATTTTTGTGAGGGCTACCAGTCTTGCAGGTATTATTAAAAAACGAACCAACTATACCGAAGCCGATGGTTTAGACCTGGGAATAGAAGGTGTAGAAATAGTGAGTGCTGCACAAACAGCAGAAAGCGAAATAAAACCAAGCATTAGCCTAAGACTGGTACAAGGTGGCAAACCAGAAATTGTGTGGACAAAAAGCGATTTTGATGGTATTGATATTTATGTGGATAGGGGTAATGGCAATTTTATTTTTCTGGCAACAGACACTATTCCCAACTATACAGATAATGGCGAACTGCCAGCTACTGGTGCAGCCAAATGGAGCTATAAAGCCATTTATAAATTGGATGATGTGCAAGTTGGGCAGTGGAGCGATATAGCAAATATTGCAGTGGGAGGATAAAACCGTTTCTCGTTTATGGTTTCTCGTTTTAAAAACCTGTTGGGCAATTGCCCAACAGGTTTTTTTGTTTTGCAACCTTTATAGGGTTCAAAACCCTATAAAGGTTTATTAATAAAGTCAAGGGCAACTGTTTCGTTTTTTTCTATGGCTATTTCAACAGCTTGTTTGGCAATGTCTAATAAATGTTTGCTTTGTTGGTGTAGCTGAAAACTTTGTTGAATAAGGGTGGAAAATTTATTTTTTTAATTGCTTACTTTTTTCTGATAAAAGTTTTTTTGCAGATATTTTACTCACTATTTTTTTTCCCGTTTTTTCTTCAATTTGTTTGCGTGTGTTACCAGCAATTGTGCCACCCTCGTTTGCAATTGTTTTATTTTCATCAAAAGTTTTGGGCTTTTTTTCTTTGCTTATTGCTGTTGTAGTTGCTTCGGCAAGCATATTTAAAACCAATTCTAAATTGGTATATTATCTCGCAGATTTTCTTTTTTAAGGTCTTTATGTTTTTTGTATTGTTTTACTGTTAATCCACTCCAGGCTTTGGTAATTTCATCGGTCAGTATTGCGTATTCTTGCCCTTTTTTTACACCTCTTTCATCCCACTCATCGGTTAATTCTTTTCTTACTTCAATACTTTTAAGGCGTTGATTAATCCAATCTTTACTATACCCTTTTTTAAGATAGGTTTCCATTAATCTGTCAATACCAATTTCAGGGTCTTCAATTTCATCAATTCTTTCTCTGGCTACTTTAGCAATCCACAATTTAAAAGGTTCAGCTTTGGGCGATGGGATAGATTGAATAAGCCTAAACAGTTGCTCTGTGTCGGCAACATCGGTTTTATAAAATTTTCCGTCAGACGACTGTAATTTCAGTTTGTAACCAACTCACTTCCTTCTTTTGATAGTCTATGTTTTAACACTTTCCAATAGTTATTAGAATTGGGGCTATCAGTTAATATCCCAACTACGTCAACTATAGAAAAATATCATTTTTCTTCTTCTTCATTCCAAATGCTACGAACTTGTTTTTGCTCAAATAATTTGATGGCTGCACTGCTTTCCATTGGTTGTAAATTAGCATTGCAAACTTATGTGTTTGATTGGATGAAATTCATACCTACTGTTTCGTTTTGCTCTATGGCTATTTCTACTGCTTGTTTGGCAACGGCTAATAAATGTTTGTTTTGATCTGATGGGTTTGCTTGCACTCTCTTTTTATTTTTTGCGTCTGCCTTGTGTGCTGGAAAAATAAAAGGTGAGTGCAATTGCATTGGCATTATGTGTATTTCACTCTCCAATCTAAATGGTCTTTGTTTATGAAGTCAGGAATGATAATTTGTCTTGGGATTTTGCTGTAATTGTTTTTGGCTGCTGCAACTTCCGAAAGAATAATTTCTCCATTAGGCAACAATCTTAAATGTCTGCTGTCAAAAAGTTGGTGAATGTCTGAACGCAAACACAAACCATTTTCAACTTTGTCTGAACCGTTATATTGCACATCAATTATGTGTGATGCTTCCAAAACATTTTCAATACTCACGCCTGTTACTATGCAAGTTGAATTAAATGCTGTGAGAATATTTTTTCTGAATAGATTTTGATACGGTCTTTCAAGAACTTCTCTTGAAACTCTCTTACGTTCAACATTTGCAGGAATTTGTGTTTCACGAATTTCCTTTACAATCTTGTCAAGTTCTTGCGGAGCAAATTTTAACTTGCGAAGTGCAACGACTTCTTCTTTTGAAATACTTGCAAGCAAATATTTCTCATTTTCATTTCCTCTCCCTGTCTGAACAACAATGCAGAAACCATAATTAGAAAGGAACAATAAAAACTCTCTTGCTATTCTTTTGTCGTTTGAATTTGGTGCACAATCTGGCCACTTTGAAACATCAATTTTGCCTTGACGATGTTGAATAATTGCATCAGCGTAATTTTCTAAAGGTGCTTTAGCACCTGCAAGAGGAATTACAATTTTCACAAGTTCAAAAGGTGAAATGTATGCTTCGTTTGAACCGTATATTTCAGAAATCTTTCCCAACACATCAAGAACTAATTCCAGAGGTTTGATTTTCAAATCTGCTGCATCCCATTCTGTTGTGTCCTCTACAATTCGCCTGTTTGGTAATTCTAAAGTTTTTACAACTGTGGTGGCAAATTCTACTTGTGTAATTTTTCCATTTGCCAGTAATTGTCCGAATGGACTAACAGAAACTTTTCCGTGTGCTTCTTGAAGCAAACCCAATGCTTTCCAATATTGTCCTGAATTTCTAATCAGATTTCTGTCTTGTGTTCTAACTAAATCAACTTTTGATTTTGTTTCTGCTTGAACAATTGCCAAGCCGTCCATAATTTCTTTTGAACTCGGTGCATAATTTTGAAAGTGATTGAACACACGAAGCACACCAAGAAAAACTGGTGGCTCATTCAATGATTCAGTAGGAGTGAGAACAGCCCACCGCCACTTATAATTGGGGAACGGCTTTACTGGTGGTTTTATTAACGCCATATTTTTTTAATTCTTTTGGAAATATTGAAGCAACTGCAAAAGCTAACATTGGTGGAACTGCGTTTCCGATTTGCCTGTATGCCGATGAATTGTTGCCTTCAAAGATAAAATCAATTGGAAAAGATTGTGTCATTGCTAATTCTCTCACCGACATTCTGCGGTGATTGTTTGGGTGATGCAACACAACTACTCCACCTTTTTCATCACCTCTTGCTGTAACTGTTGGTGCTGGCTTGTTCGGGTCAATTGCTCTGTTGCCTAAGTAGCCGTTGAATTTTAATTTGAACTTTGAATAAGTGTGGTTTAGCAAATTATGTTCTTCTTCGGGTTCGGGAATATTTTTCAAAGCATCGCCAATTGAAACCCAACTTTTTTTATCGCTGAATAAATTTGAAACATCTCCGTGTGTTGATTCGGGATGTTCTAAATTAAAATCAACATCATTTCTCACTCCTAAAATAATTACTCGTTCTCTTCTTTGTGGAACTCCAAAATTTGCAGCGTTTAGAACTTTGTGCTTCACTTTGTAACCTGCCTTTTCAAAATCTGCAATTATCATTTCAAAAACTTTCCCTTGCATAAAACTCAAAATACCTTTTACATTTTCTGCTAAGAAAAATTTTGGTTGCTTGTCAACCAAAACTCTAAGTAGTTCTAAATACAGTTTGTTTCTTTCGTCACCTTCGCCACGGCTTGTATTTGCAACTGAAAAACCCTGACAAGGAAAACCACCAATTAAAATATCGTGTTCGGGAATTTCATCAGATGGGATTTTAGAAATGTCCTCACAAATAATATGGTCGCCAATATTTTTGCGATAAGTTTTTACTGCGTCAGCAAAATTATCATTAGCCCAAATAATTTCGTGTCCTGCTTTGATAAAGCCAAGGTCAAGCCCACCAGCACCTGAAAAAAGAGAAACTACTTTCATACTAATACGGCTTCAAGTTCTTTTAATTTTTTACCTAATTGTTGTCCAAACAAAACTGGAACTGCATTTCCAACTTGTCTATACATTGAACCCATTGAACCAATAAATTCAAAGTTAAGTGGAAAGGTTTGCACCGATGCACTTTCACGAACACTCATACGCCTGTGATTTTCGGGATGCTGAATTGCACACACTCCCCCTTTACCATTTCCTCTCGCAAGAATTGTCGGTGAAGGTTTGTTCGGGTCGGTTTGTCTGTGTCCAGTGAAATTTCTGTTTGTGACTTTATATTTTGAATAAATATGATTCTTCAATTTTGATTTCGGGTCTTCGGGTTCGGGAATTCCTTTTAGTGCCTTTGATATGCTTACCCAACTTGTTTTATTGTGTGTTGGTTCAGGAAATTGAAAGTCCGCTTCTTCAGGTAAATCTTTTCTTGTTCCTGCAATAATTACTCTTACACGTGATTGTGGAACTCCATAGTCGGCTGTGTTGAAAGCTTTATATTTTACTCTGTAGCCAGCATCTGAAAAATCTTTTACGATTTTTTTAATTGCGTTGCCGTTGTCTAAACTTAAAATGCCTCTCACATTTTCAGCAATGAAATAGTCGGGCTTTTTGTTTTTGATTATTCGGTAAAACTGTTTGTAAAGTTTGTTGCGGTCATCGTCCGCTGCTCGCAACATATTTGCCATTGAGAAACCTTGGCACGGAAAACCGCCAACCACAACATCACAATCAGGGATTTCTTCCAACTTGATTTTTGCAATGTCATTACAAACAATATGGTCGCCAATGTTCAACTTGTAGGTTTCGCAACTGTCGGCATCAAAATCGTTTGCCCAAATAATTTCGTGTCCAGCTTTAACTAAACCTAAGTCAAGTCCACCAGCACCAGAAAATAATGATACGATTCTCATAGTTTATTTTTTGTTGTTGGCTTTATAGTATTTTAAACTCTATAAAGGTTTTTGTTTTATTCAAATTTTTTGTGGGGCGAATGTAGTACACAGACACAAAAAACCCTTGAAGTTTTTACGCTTCAAGGGTTTTTATTTTTTGTGCCTTTACAAAATTATGCTGCAAACTAAACTACTTTATTTGGTTTAAAAATGCGTAGAAATACGCATTTTTAAACCAGATACTCCTACCATTTTTGCCCTATCAAATCAAACAAATGTTTTACTAAAGTGCACGTTGGCAAAGCATTTAAACAGGGTAGCCGAAAACTGCATAGAGTAGGCAAACAACAATTAAAATTAAACAAAATGAAAAAGTTATTAATGATTATTAGTTGCTTATTAGTAATAGCAACAACGTATGCACAAACAGGTGCTGATGCACCTGCTTCTTTGTGGTCAACCAACACAACTGTGCCACAATCAAGGTTGGAAATATTGGACAGTAAAGCAGATGAATATTTGCTACCAACTGCCAATTGCTTTTGCGTTATTTCTTCACAAGATTTAATTGGTGTAGCTCACTCTTCATCAAATGACATTTGTTTGGATTTAACTGCCGATTTGAATGTTCACTACACAGAAGTGTTTCCACAAAAAGATGCTAACAGACAGGATTGTGCTAATAAATGTGGTGATTATATACTACATAATGTGCAAAATAATCCTACTAAAATGCAACAATTGGCAAATTGTTTTTGTGCAAAGGGTGTTGGCAACGGTACAGAAATTCGTGGCTATGGTGGTGTTGGTACAAAGGAGTATAGACAAGCTCAAACACTTGGACATTTAACCAATACACCTGCAGTAAATACAACTACTTGCACTTGCCCTGCATCTTGGCTGTCTAATTCTTCAAATCAAAATGGAGGAGTTACTACAGACGGTAAATGCAAACGCAAAGTTTGTGGACCTATTGCAACTACAAGTTTACCACCCAATGGAACTGCAATTAGTACTTGGGGCTTTACTTGGGGAAATGAAATTTGGGAGTATGGCAGTGTTGCAAATGGTGGAAAACCAAATTGTATAACTGTTACAACTTCCCCTAAAGTATGTAAAATTCAATAGCAATTAAGCCAAGCTATGCAATGCCTTAAACATTGCATAGCTTACTATGTTGCTTGTGGCAACAACTATTTCCAACAAAAATTTTTTACAATGAAAAAAATTATACTCATCCTTAGCATATTGCTAAGCCTGCAAACTTTTGCCCAACAACAAGGCACACTTTATATTAGAGGTGGAGAAAAAGTTATTGTAACTAATGTAAAAAAACTACCTAAAGAAACCAATTTTTACTATAAAGATTCTTTGCAGCAAAATGTTAAAACCAGCTTGCCCAACTGGCTTATAGATAGCGTTGTGATAGGTAAAATAGATACTGCAAAAAACACTATCGTAGCTAATACAATATTAGCAGATACTACTTCAAAAATAATATCAACAACAACCGATACAACAATATTTATTCAACAACCAAACCCTTTGCCAACCGGCAATGCAGAAGTTGTAGAGCAACCGATTGCACCACAAAAAAATTATACATTCAACTATGCCTTAGGCATTACATTGGGCAATTATTTAGAGTTTAATAATGCAGCAGGTAACGATAAAAAAACACTTTCGTTTACTGGTAGTTTAGATATAAATTATAGATACAATAAACCCAATGCTTTTATTACTATGAGCCACGAGTTGCATTACACTTTTGGTATTCAAAAAGAATCGCTGGGTGGAGGAACTCATTTACAGAGAGTGCAGGACGATTTATTAACGCTTCACGATTTATCGTTTAGAATAAAGAGAAACAGCAAATGGAATATTAATGCTATTTTAAAATTCAGCACATCATTATTTACTATTTATAGTGGCGAATATTTTAGCGATGTAAATAATCTTGGCAAAATAAAATCTTTTTTAAGCCCTTATAGTTTAAGCATTGCACCAGGTTTAAAGTATGATGTTAGCAATGCACTCAAAATCTCATTATCGCCCTATTCTTTTGAAATGTTTGGTGTAAGCAATAATGAAATTAGCAGCAAAGGAATTTACATAACCGATGCAGATGCAGCAGGAAATTTTAAAAAATCAATCATCAGAAAACAAGGGATGGAATTTAATTTTTGGCTGGACAAAAATGTGAAGCAATGGCTCGAAATGCAATACAGGCTTGGCATTAACAGTGATTATAAAGGAGGATTGGGTAAAAATGCAATAATGGATGGCTTGTTTATTACTAAGGCAAAAATTGTAAAAAATATTTACTTAACGCATCGTGCAACCTTATATAACAACCTTGCAGGAAACTTATTGAAACCATATTTTACACAAACTGTGCAAATTAGCTATTCAAAAAATTTTTAAAAAAAACCAAAATATCATTGCCTTTGGTTTAATCCAAAGGCAATTGATTTTTTAATAAATCTTCAAACACATCTCTTTTGCGAATAAGATGAGGTTCATCGTTTTTAAACATTACTTCAGCTGGTTTAAAACGGCTATTAAAGTTGCTACTCATTTCAAAACCATAAGCACCAGCATTGTAAAAGCAAAGCAAATCGCCTTCTTTTGTTTCGCTCATTTTTCTTTGCCAAGCAAATGTGTCTGTTTCGCAAAGATTGCCAGTAATAGCATACTCTTTTTCTACTCCATTTGGGTTGCTAATATTTTTAATAGTGTGATAGGAATTGTAAAACATTGGGCGAATTAAATGGTTGAAGCCACTATTAACACCTACAAATATTGCTTCTTCATTGTGCTTGATTACATTGATTTTGGTAATAAAATAACCAGATTCGCTTACTAAAAACTTGCCTGGTTCAAACCATATTTCTACATCTTTTGCCACAGCGTGATTATCAAAATCTTCATAAATTTTTTGTGCCAATAAATTAATGTCAGTGGCTTTGTCTCCATCTTTATATTTTACCTTAAAACCACTTCCTAAATCAATAAATTTTAAGTTGGGAAAATGATGAACAATTTCAAATAAAACTTCAATACCTTTTATAAAAACATCAATATCGCTAATATCGCTACCAGTGTGAATGTGCAAGCCCTCAACGTTAATGTTGGTTTGTTTTACAATGTTTAAAATTTGTTGCAGTTGTGTAATAGGAATACCAAATTTACTTTCATCGTGACCCGTAGAAATTTGAATATTTCCACCACCCATTATGTTGGGTCTAATGCGTAAACTAAGAGGATAAGTGTTACCAAATGTCTGCCCAAATTTTTCAAGATTAGAAAGGCTGTCTATTGTAATAGTAACACCTAAATTTTTCGCTTCTACTATTTCTTCAAACGAAACTCCATTGCTGGTATATAAAATATTTTTTGGCTCGAAACCTGCGTGCAAAGCGAGTTTCACTTCATTAATGCTACTGCAATCTATACCTACACCAATGTTTTTAATGTGCTGTAAAATGTGGATGTTTGTTAGTGCCTTACAAGCATAAAAAAATCTTGTGTTTGGCTTATAAAAAGCAGTTTTTAATTTTTGATATTGTTCAGTAATTTTCTCTGAATGATACACATAAAGTGGCGTGCCAAACTGCTGTGCAGTTTTTAATAATTGTTCGTTGCTTAGTTGCTGCATAAGGCAGCGAAGATAAAAGGATTGATGAGATGATTTACGCTTTTGTTAATTCTGCAAATAGTCTTTCGACATCTTCTTGTTTGCACAAACCCTTGCCACTATTGAGTGTTGCTGCTGTGCCACAAGCAATGCCATATTGCAATACTTGTTTCCAAGGTTTGTTTTGAGACAATGCAATAGTCATTCCTGCAACCATGCAATCGCCAGCACCTACAGTGCTTTTTACATCAACTTGTGGTGGGTAAATGTGATGAGATTCAGTAGCAGTAACCATTATAGCCCCATTTCCACCAAGCGAAACAACAATAGCTGTGCAATTAATTTGCGATAATAATTTTTGTGTTGCTTGCAAAATTTCATCAAAACTTGCAGTTTCATTAATGCCACATAAAATGCTTAATTCGTTGAGATTTGGCTTTAGTAGAAACACTTTTTCTTGTACTACATTTTGCAATGCTTTGCCCGAAGTATCTAAAATAAATTTTGCATTATTACCTTCAACAATATTGGCAATTTTTGCAAAAATATTATCCGGGATCGAGGGTGATAAACTTCCACTAGCTACTAAAAAATCGTAGTCTTTTTGTTGGGATAAAACTTTGAGTAATTCATCTATTTCTGTTTCTAAAATATTGGCACCTTGCATTCCTACTCTATATTCTAAGGATGTACTTTCATCAATCAGCATCAAGTTCATTCTTGTGTTGGCTTCTATTTTTATTTCCTCAAAGTCTAATTGCTCTTCTTGTATTAATTGTTTAAAATATTCACCATTATATCCACCATTAAAATAGATAGCTTTACTATCTTTTCCTAAAAGCTTCATTGCTCTGGAAACATTGATGCCACCACCTCCTGGCTCATCTTCAGGATGTTTTGCTTTTAATTTTTCGTTGGGTATTAGTTTGTCAACCCATATTGTTTTGTCTATGCAAGGGTTGAGTGTAAGGGTTATAATTTTTGACATATTATTTATTGGTGAATAGTTTTTTTAGTGCAATTGGTAAAAATATTTTCATCGGCACACTGCTCATTATTTTTAAATCTTCGAGGAGCGTGGTTTCATTATCTAAAAATTTTAATACTCTTTGTGGAGGATTTTTTTTAAAAATTGCTGCAAATACATCGCTACCGTTCATTTTGTTTTGTGCTAATACCTCAAGTAAAACACTATCGTATAAACGAAATTTTTTATCATTAAATGTGTTTTCAATAATTGGTGCTTTTCCTTTTTGCAATTGTGTTACTATTTGTTTTATATGTTTTTGAATGAATTTGAAAGCAAAGCCACTACTGGGTTTCACGCATCCAGCAGCAGTGCCTATGTTAATGATATTGCCCTTTTGGGTAGGGAATTTATAATCTGTCATTGGTATAATTCCAAACTCGCTATGTAAAATTTTATAGTCAGTAATTTGTAAATTCTTGTTTATATATTTTTTCAAAGCCTCATCATAATCTTCATCTTTTAAAATATTTTTTGTAAACAATGTGTATTCTACCAAGGCTTTGGTTGACGACATTGGCAAAACGTACATAAATGTTAAACCATTATTTTGATTAACTGTAAAATCCATAAACGTGGCTTGTTTTGGATTAAATGCAGTGTGAGGTGTTTCAATTACTATTCCTTTAAAGTGCTGTAGCAGACTGTTCTTTGTCTCTATTATTTTTTTATCGAATAAAATGGAGTTAAAAACATATTCCGAAAAAAACTCATTACTGGTAGTTTTAACAACGGCTTTGCCACTTGCATTTGAAACTTCAATAATTTCTGTTTGAATAAAATCTATGTTGGTGTAGTCTTTTGCAAAGTTGATAATATGATTGTAGAAATCAATTCCACGAATCATTTTATACTTATATGGTTCAATGTTTAATGTTTGTGAAATGGAGTTCTCACTAAAAACTAAATTATCCCATTGATTTGTTACTAAGTTTTCATATGTGCTTGTGTCTTTCTCCCAAAAGCACCAAGTTCTGTCATTTTCTTGTTTAGAGGAGTTGTCAATAACCAAAATTTTCTTGTTAGCAGTGTTTGCATAAGGAATTATTTCATAAAGAAATGTTAAACCTGCACAGCCGGCACCACAAATAATGTAATCGTAGCTTTTCTGGCTCAAATGAAGATTATTTAACTTGTTGAAAATTAATTAATTAAAAAATAAAAAAAATATTTTTATCAAAAATGCAACAAAATGTTAAAATATTTTGTCTTATTATTGCAAACTTAATTTTTTAACTTAAAAACGCAATATGAGAAAACTCACAACTCTTTTAATGTTTTTACTTTTCTCGGTAGCTCAGGTTTGGGCACAAAGCCGTACTGTGACAGGTAAGGTAACTGATGAAAAAGGTGGTGCTGTAGAAGGAGCTACAGTAAAAGCAACTAGTTCAATAAAGGCTACAAGTACTGGCAAGGATGGAAGTTTTTCACTTTCAGTTCCTGCAAATGCAAAACAATTAACAATTAGCGGTGTTGGATTTGCAGACAGGACAATTACAATACCAGTTTCTGGTAACGTCACAGTGAGTTTAGTTTCATCTGCAGGAGAGTTAGATGAGGTTTTGGTATCTGTGCCTTATGGTCAGATAAAAAGACCTAATGTTATTGGCTCAACTGCACAAGTTGGGACTAAGCAAATTACTAGTCAATCAGCAACCTCAATCACTAATGTATTGGAAGGGCAAATTGCTGGTATTACTGCTACGAATGGTGGTGGTCAACCAGGTGGTAATGTTGCTGCTATTCGTATTCGTGGATTTGGCTCTATTAACGCAAGCCAATCGCCACTGTATGTTGTAAATGGTATTCCTTACGATGGTGATATTACAGCTATTTCAACAGACGATATTGAATCTGTGGATGTGTTAAAAGATGCAGCAGCAGCGTCACTATATGGTTCAAGAGCTGCTAATGGTGTAATTATGATTAGTACAAAAAAAGGAAAGAAGGGTAATTATAAAGTTGGAGTAAGTCTTCGTCAAGGCTTCTTGAATAGGGGTATACCAGAATATGAGAAATTAGGAACTAAGGCGTACTATGAAACTTCATGGGAGGCAAAAAGAAATTCTTTAGTTTATGGCTCTGGTTATTCTATGGCTCAAGCAAATCAGCAAGCAAGCCAGTTTTTGATAACGGATTTGGTTTATAACGCATACAATGTTCCAAATGATCAATTAGTTGATAACAGTGGAAAACTAAACCCTAATGCCAAATTACTGTGGAATGATAGTTGGGAGAAAGAATTATATAGAACTGCTCAAAGAACAAATGTTAACTTGAATATTTCTGGAGCTTCTGATAGAAATGATTTTTATCTGTCTGTAGGCTATTTGGGAGAGCAAGGAACTGTTGTAAACAGTGATTACAAAAGATACAATTTTAGAATTAGCTCTAACTCTAGTCCGATGAAGTGGTTGAATACAGGTATTAATATGGATGCTGCATATTCAATTAATAACTATTCTACAAGTGGAGGGTCTGCATCTGTAAATCCTTTCTATTTCACAAGATATATTGCTCCAATATATCCAGTTTATCAGCACGATCTAACAACGGGTGCTTACGTTATTGATCCTGCTACAGGAAAACCTGCTTATGATTGGGGTCTTCCTTCACAAATGGGATCTAGACCTTACGCAACTAATTCAAATCCATTAGGAGCATTGATGCTTGATGAAAGATCTTCACATTCAGTAAACTCAAACGCAAATTTATTTGCAGAAGTGAAGTTTTTGAATAATTTTTCTTTCAAGACAACTTTAGGTACTACTATAAATGACGATAGAAGTAAAACTTATCAAAATAATACTTATGGAGATGCACAAGCTGTACACGGAAGAACCACAGTTTCAAACGATAGGGTAATTTCTTTAACAGCAAATGAGGTACTAAGTTGGGTTAAAAGTTATGGAAAAAATAATTTCAGAGCTTTAGCAGGTCACGAAAATTATTTATTAGATCTGTCACATTTGGACGCAACTAGAACAAATAACAAATATCAAGGCTTAAATGACTTAGATAATGATTCTACTAATGAAGGTCCAGCATCATCTTATACTGACAAACTACGCATCGAAAGTTATTTTGCGGGAATAAATTATGATTTGGATGGTAAATACCTTTTATCTGCAAGTTTTAGAACAGATGGTTCATCTCGCTTTGCATCTGCCTATCGTTGGGGTAAATTTTATTCTTTCGGTGCAGGGTGGAGACTTTCTCAAGAAAAATTTCTTAGTAGTGTAAAGTGGATAAACGACTTAAAATTGCGTGTTAGTTACGGTGAACAAGGTAACCAAGCTCTTGGCGGCGGTCTAAATTATTATATCGATAGAAGATGGTATTCTTCTGATGGCCTTGGTGGATATGTCCCTCCAAGTCGAAGAAACAACGCTAAATTAGTTTGGGAAGGAAATAATGTAGCTAATTTTGGATTGGATTTTAGTTTATTTAACAGAAGGTTACAAGGTACTATTGAGTATTTTGATAGAGCAACTACAAATATGCTATTTGATGTTGATGTTGCAGCTAGTGGTGGAGCAACTTCACAATATAAAAATGCTGGTAAATTGAGGAACTATGGTTGGGAACTTACTTTAGGTTATAATGTAGTTAAAGCCAAAAATTTTGATTGGAGAGCTGATTTAAATCTTACTACATTTAAAAATACTATAGTGAGTATGCCTGACGAATTTACTAAAAATCAAGGATTTGTTCAAGGAATTAGTAAGTTATGGGTAGGACACTCAATATATGATTTTTATTTGAAAGAATTTGCTGGAGTTGATCCGAATACTGGATTAGGATTGTATTATAAAAATGTTCTTGACAATAGTGGAAAAGCTACTGGTCAAAGAATTTTAACTACCGATGTTACAAAAGCAGATTACTACTATAAAGGTTCTTCTATTCCAAAAATTTCTGGGGGCTTAACTAATTCTTTCCGTTTTAAGAATTTCGAATGTAGTTTTCTTGTTACATTCTCTTATGGTGGTCAATTTTATGATGGTAACTATGCAGGCTTGATGACTTATGGTTCTTATGGTACTGCTTGGCATACTGATATTTCAAAAAGATGGCAAAAACCAGGCGATGTTACTAACGTTCCAAGAGTACAGGCAAACTCTGGTTTAGATGTGGGCTCCACTCGATTCTTGTTTGATGCGTCTTACTTAAATATCAAAAATTTCAGAATTGGCTACAGTATCCCTAAGAATACTATTAAGAGGTTAAAATTATCTGACATTACAATTTCTTGTAGTGTTGATAATCTAGCTTTATTCACAGCAAAAAAAGGGGGAGATCCACAAAATAGTTTTGGTGGAACGACAGATGCAACATACCCACCTTTTAGATCTGTTAATTTTGGAGTAAACATTAATTTCTAAATCAAAAAAATAAAATTATGATACGAATTTTTAAAAACAATTTTACAAAGTTGGTAGTGTTATCTACCTTCTTCCTTGTACTGCAAAGTTGCAATAAGGATTATTTGGAAACTTCGCCAACAAATGCTGTTACTGATGCACAAATATTTGCATCAACGTCTGATATTCAATCTGCTTTGGTTGGAGCTTATTCTTCTTTGTATGGTTTTGGGATAGGTGGTTATTCTGGACACGATAATTATGGTCAAAAATCTACTGACTTGCAAAATGATTTGATGGGTACAGATATGGTTATCCACGCTGCTGGCTATGGTTGGTATAACAGAACCTACCAATACATTAATTGGGGAAATCCAGCAAAAAGTACTCAATCTGATGTAGCATGGGTAAGATATTACAAATTGATTAGTCAGATGAATGATATCCTCAGTGTACTTCCTACCGCAAAAGGTTCTGATGCAGATAAAGCTGTTATCAAAGGTCAAGCATTGGGAATACGAGCATATTGTCATTTTTATCTAATTAACTATGAACAACAGACTTACAAAGGAAATGAGAATAAACCAGGAGTTCCAATTCAAACTGAAAAAACATCTGGTAGCATTGGAAGAGGAACAGTTCAACAAGTATATGATCAAATTATTGCTGATTTAAAACAAGCAGAACAATTATTAATTGGTGTGACTTTTGCTGATAAAACAGCATTTGATATTCATGTCGTTCAAGGTTTTAGAGCTAGAACTGCTTTAATTATGAACGATTGGGTTACAGCTGCTTCTTATGCTAACAAAGCATATAATTATGGAGCATCTCCCCAATTAATGAGTACAACTCAATATAAAGATGGATTTTCAAGAATATCTAATCCTGAATGGATGTGGGGTTCATATATCCCAGCTACAAATGCTACAATATATGCTTCATTCTTCTCTCATTTTGATCCCAAGACAAACGGATATGCCTCTTTAGGTCAGTTCAAAAAAATCACTAAAGATTTGTATGATAAAATTCCTGCTGGTGATGTACGTAAATCTATCTTTCAAAAACCAGGAAGCGGTACTGCGACTTCTCCTGATTACAGTCAATTAAAATTCAAAGTACCAAGTCCTCCTAGTTTCGCTGGTGATTACGTTTATATGAGAACAGCAGAAATGTATTTAATTGAAGCCGAAGCTTTAGCAAGACAAGGTAACGAAGCAGCAGCAAGAACTTCGCTTGAAACACTTATAAAAACTCGCTATCCTGCTTATTCAGCTAGTTCCTTGAGTGGTCAAACCCTTATGGATGAAATTTTATTACAACGAAGAATTGAGTTATGGGGCGAAGGGTTCTCTTTAATTGATATCAAGAGAACTAAT
>JANYEP010000001.1 GCA_025363075.1 Chitinophagaceae bacterium
TTTTCTTGTTAGCTTCTCTGTACTCAAAGCAAATAATAATGTTACAAATTAAGGCTATAAAATTAATGTGTTCTGTACGTTGTTTTGAAAATTTAATTAAAAGCAATTCCCATATACATTACAAGTTGGGAATTGAGCCTAAAATTTGGACAAGTTGGTTGTTTATTTGTTGTTGTATTTCTTGTTGAAATATGTTTTGTTTATTATTTGATTTAGTAATGGCAATGTATTTAGCTGCAAAATATTTTCCTTTTTTCTTTCCATATTTCTCACAGATTGATTTTCGTGCAATAGCTATTCCATTTTGTTGGAAATAGGATGCTAAAAAATAGTCGTTGCACTTGCGGGGAATTGAGCTTTGTTTCAAAAACTGAATTTGACTGAACTTTTTGAGTAATTCATTTGCCAAAATATTAAACCCATTTGCAGAAACAATATCATTTGAAGTTTTTAATTGTGGCAAAAAATGTGAGGGGTTTATTCTTTGAATTTCAACACGCAGTAAATTGTAATTGAGGGTTGATTCGAGGGTTTTATTATAGAGTTTGATTTTATAATCTTGTGTTTGGAAGAAAAGTGTTTGTTGCCTATCGGCAGTATCGAAAGGATTGAATGACTTTGATTTGAAACCTTGAATTTGCTGCAAGTAAATTGAAGGATTATGTAGTAATGGAATATTAACTCCAAACTCGAACTTGGGCATACTGCATTGCCATAAATCAACCTCTAAAAAGTTGCTTAAATTGTTTATTGCTTGTATGCAATCAGCTAACGTGAACAAGCCTGTGTTGTGGGTTTGACTGAATTTGTGCAATGAGTTTTTAATGGTGAACCCTTTATTGTTTTGAGTTATTTTAAGACCTTTGTAATATGCAGATAAATTGGGCAATGCCTCGCCAGTTTGCACTTTGAGCAAAGTTGTTGCATCGAGTCTTTCCCAAACATTAATTGGAATTGAGCCTTGCCCCTTTATTGTTATATTACATAACACTCTAAACTACTTTTTTAGTAGTACGAGATTTTATGTAATGTTTTTTCATTAATTCTTCAACATCAGATAGCTTGTAGTAAATTTTTGAACCTACTTGAGAAAATGATATTAACCCATTATCACGATAATGCTGACAAGTTCTTTTTGAAATTTTAAGTAAGTCCATTAGCTCTTTATTATCGAGCCATTGTTCTTTGGGTTGCTTTTCTTTTTGAGTTAGGCGAAAATTAATTGCTTCGATTTTACCAATTAAATCTTGGTATGCTTCGGATTGAATTGTGATTACTTCCATTTTTAATTTATTTGAGTGTTCTTAAATGTTTAACACAGCAAAAAAAAGAATGAAAGTGTATTGAGAAAGGTTACATAGGGTGATATAACCCTAAGTGAACCCCTTTATCTGTATAGGTTACAGCAAAATAAAATTATTTATAATTTTTGATTTGAGCAATAAAAGTGTGGAAATGTTTCTCCCAAAACTTTACAGCTTTTATATCAGGGGCGGAAAATAAATTGCGAAGCTTTTGAATACTGATACCATCTTCACCAGATTTTTTTGTTTCGATATTGGCAGATATAAAACGAAACAATTCGGCATCGGATTCCATTCTAAAAATATCTGGCTTTAATTCATTTAGCATTTTAAAAAGAAAGGCAAGCTCAGTAACAGTAAGGTTGGTTTTTAATTTGGGTGTTATTGGCTTTTGTTCCTGTACTGCTCGGATAACTGGGTTGGGGTCAAACTCGTTTATTTGTTCGTTAATAAATTCCACAATTTTACTTACGTTTCTAAACCAGTATATATCGTAAAACGCCAATTTCATTTCCCATATTTCAAGTGCATAATTAATTTTTTCTTCATCTTTAGAATCTGCAATGTGAATTGACGATAATATTTTATTTAGTTTGTCGCCTGAGGTATTGTAGTATAAATCACTTTCTGATTTTATATTATACTTTTCTAACCAATAGGTAATATCTTCCTCTGTCCTACTTGTATTTGGCTTGTTAATCTCGATAAGATACAATAATCTTTTTAAGTATGGTTTCCTGTCGTCTTTTGATAAGTTTATTAAATTCTCCAGTATCTCTTGTTTTAGAATTATTACGTTTCTCTCAATTACTGTTCTGTAAAGAATAGAATTTTCTAAATATTCGTTATCGAATTTTATCAGGTTAATAAATTCATCAAAAGTTTGATAAGTAATATTCTTTATGTTAATATCATTAACCTTAATTGGACTTGGTTGAGCACCTATCAAACCTGCTCTAAAATCTTCTAATGCTTTTTCCGCAGCTTCCTTAAATAAATTGAAATGATTGGCGTAATGTTTTAAAATATGTTTAGCATATTTTTCTTCGTGTTCATTTGCAATAACGCCCATTTCATTGGGAAACCAGTAGGTGTTCCAATAATTCAAAACAAAGTCTTTTTGTCGGCTGTTGGGTGTATGTGTTTTAAATTGTGCAACTGACAAAGTAAGAAACCGACTAATTTCTTGGTTATTGAGTGGTTTAATACGTTCGTAAATTAGTGATAAAAATTCAGTGTATAATGAGCCTGTGATATATGTATCAAAGTATGTTGGGTCGAACTTGTTCGATTCCCAATCATTTTCAATTTTGCCCATATAATAAATGCCCTCTCTTATAAGGCTATTTTCCAACTCTTCTACCAGAAGTAACTCTTTTTCCATTCAAAAACATTTAGGCATTAACAAATATGTAGCACTTTTATTAATCGTTAAAAACATCCATTGCTTTATCAAGCTCCGAACTTACAATTTTAGCGTAAATCTGTGTATCACGAATTTGGGAGTGCCCCATTAGTTTAGAAACTTTATCAATACTCATTCCTTTTCTTAATGCTCTGGTAGCCCAAGTGTGACGGCTAATGTGAAATGATAACGGTTTAGCAAGTTCAGCCTTATTTGCTAATGTTTTAAGGTTCTTATTTACATAAGCAGTTGCACTTGAAATTTGATTGTATGAAATTTGAGGGTTGTTTAAGTCAATATCATTTGGCAACATTGGAAAAATAAAATCTGTTGGCTTATTACTTTTCTTTTGGTATTCACTGATAATTTCAATTGCTTTATTTGGTAGCTTTATAGACAATTGTGATTTCGTTTTGTGAATAGTAATGTTGATGTGTATGCCATCGAAATTTTGCCACCTTAATTTTAAAACATCTGAAATCCTAAGCCCACCTGTGTAAGCTGCAAAAATGAACATCTTTTTATGCAAGTCCATCTTTTCGCCAGGAACGGTTGTTACATTTTCTATTGCTTTTAATTCATCATCACTAAGAAAGGAACGGCTTGTTTTTTCCAATTTTAATTTATACTTAGTGAAAGGGTTGTGTTGATATTCGATTTTATCTAACCTTAAAGCATCGTTGAATATTTTACGAAGGAATTTTAAATGCTTATGAATTGTATTGATTTTAAGGTTTTGCTTGTTTTGAAGATACTTTTCATACTTAGCCAAAAAATCAGGCGTAATATCTTGAAACATTATTGCTGAACCTTTCACATAATCTTTTAAAGTTTTAATAGTAGAGCTGTGTGTAATGTATGTGCTTATTTTTCCATCTTCTTTATAAGCATTTACAATTTCATCGGCAAAGCCAAAAAAGTCTTCTGGCTTCTTGCCATAAATTTTTTCTTTGAGCTGGCGTGAGGTTGTAGATTTTGAAATGGTTTCGTGTTCAAAAACTTGGTCTTGTAACTCGGCAAATTTGTTTGTAATGAAGGAATTTAACCTTGCACTATTGGTGTGCTTACCCTTTATTTTATTTTTGTCATAATCCCAATTTTCTTCTGGCAGCATAATACCAGAAGATATGTAACTAATTTTTCTATCTTTGATGATACGAAAATGAATAGGTGCTTGACCTTTTTTATTCAGCTTATCTTTTCTGAAAACTATTGATACACTTGACATACAGCGTTTTTATTATTGCTATAAAGATAAGCAAAATAACGCAAATTGGGGTAAACAATGGGGTAAACATTTTCCACATTTGAATACTTTTTATTGCATCAAAAAAGATTTGCAGAGTAATAGAATGTAGTATTTATAGGGTTTTCAGTGAATTTTGGTGAAAATGGCTACAAATAAGTTAGTCCCGTCCGGTCCGCAGATTAAAAAGAAAAAGCCTTGTAAGTCAAATACTTACGAGGCTTTTTTGATTCTGTGGAAAACATTGTCCCAGCGTTTAAAATTTGTCATATTCTTTTTGCAGATAGTTTTATTGAATGATAAAAAATCTTTTAAAGACTCATAATTTTTACAGCACTACGAATCGATAAATTACTCTGTAAATATTTGCATAGAAATTTTGAAATAAAATAAATAATTATAAACTTTTTGAATTAGAATATAAAAAACAGCGTTGCGTAGTTTTGTTATGTTTGCAAATTATTTTAAGTATGGTTAGTAGAACACAAACACTTTTTCCCAGTTTTGATAGTAGTCTTTTAAAAAATATTTTAGAGCGTTCTACAGTTGTGGAAGCCAAAGCAGGAACAGTTTTAATGCGTACAGGGCAGTACATAAAAAACACTGTTTTGGTGTCAAGGGGTAAAATAAAAATTTATAGAGAAGACGATGAGGGTAAAGAATTTTTTATGTACTACTTATTGCCAGGACAAGCTTGTGCCATCTCTATGATTTGTGCTACCAAAAGTGAAAAAAGTCAAATAATGGCAAAAGTTGTAGAGGATGCTGAGTTAATTATGGTGCCTTTACAGCTAATGGGTAAATGGATGACGGATCATAAGAGTTGGTATGAATTTGTTGTGGATACTTATAGAAGTAGGTTTGAAGAAGTATTGACTGTTATTGATAGCATTGCTTTTAGAAGTATGGACGAAAGATTGGAGTTTTATCTAAACCGTAATGCAGAAACAAACCAAACAAACGATATTCAAATTTCCCATCAAGAAATAGCCAATGACCTAAGTTCATCAAGAGAAGTAATATCAAGACTATTAAAAAAGATGGAGCAAAGAGGTTTTGTGAAACTACATCGCAGTCATATAGAATTATTAAAGTAGTCAGTGATAAATGTTACAATGTAGCAGATTTTATACTTACACTTTTGTCGAGTAAATTTTATCTATTTTGTTACTTGGTTATTTTTTAGCATTATTCGTTGGTATTTCATTGGGCTTAATTGGTGGTGGTGGTTCAATATTGGCAATGCCAATATTGGTATATATTTTCCATTTTAACCCTCAGCTTGCAACAAGCTATTCACTTTTTATTGTGGGGATTTCTGCACTTATCGGCTCAATAAAACATTATAAACTTAATAATCTAAACCTCAATACTGCATTTGTTTTTGGCATTCCATCAATTGTAAGTTTACTGCTTGCTCGAAAATTTATTTTACTGCAAATTCCTGATGTGATTTTTAGTCTTAACAAGATTGCAATTACCAAAAATATTTTATTGATGGTTGTATTTGCTGTATTAATGATTGCTGCATCTATATCAATGATAAAAAATAAAACAAGTGAAAATAAACTCAATTTGCCAAGTAAAAACAAACTTGCATTTGTAGGGTTTATGGTAGGTATTGTAACTGGATTTTTAGGTGCTGGTGGTGGTTTTCTAATCATTCCTGCACTAATATTTTTTGCAGCCCTACCAATGAAACAAGCTATTGGCACATCTCTTTTTATAATAGCAGTAAATGCAATGATAGGCTTCATTGGAGATCTTATAAACAATGTTCATCTCAATTTTCAATTTTTATTGCTGTTCTCATTTATAGCAATTATTGGAATTTTTATTGGCACATACTTATCCAAAAAAGTTGATGGAAATAAATTAAAACCTGCTTTTGGTTGGTTTGTTTTAGTTGCAGGTATTTATATTATTGCTAAAGAAATATTTTTTTAATGAAAAAAGCTACAACCCTTGTTTTTATTGCATTTTTGGCTAACAACTTATTTGCTCAAACTCATTTTGAAGAGTGGAATAAAGTTAGTTTGTTAAAAAAAATAAGCAATAAATTTTCTACAATCTTGGACATTAACTTCAGGCAACAATCAAATTATAAAGTCGGTGATAATAATTGTTTTCATCTGCCTTTAATGCGTAGTGAAAGGCTTTGGTTGTTTTATAATCTCAAAAACAATTATAGTATTGTTGGCTCATTATTTTATGCTAACACAAACGATATTAGTATTACAAAAAATGATTTATTATCATCAAAAGAAATGCAGCTAAATATTGGCTTGTTTAATAAAAGCACAATAAAAAAAATTGTTTTTAGAAGCAGAGTTTTTTTTGAAAAAAGACAAATAAATCCAATAAATTCCAGTAATATCAATCAGTTCAGATATAGATTAATGGAACTTGTAACTATACCTATTAAAACATTTTCCAATCATCAGTCAATAAATTGTATATTGTTTAATGAAGCTTTTTTTAAAACACAACAATCATTAACTGGCTTCGATCAAAATCGTTTTTGTACTTCG
This sequence comes from Chitinophagaceae bacterium, assembly GCA_025363075.1. GTDB lineage: Bacteria > Bacteroidota > Bacteroidia > Chitinophagales > Chitinophagaceae > CAIVPM01. The sequence goes on from JANYEP010000001.1 coordinate 6,487, forward strand.
TTGCAATGGCATTTCCCCAAAGTAGAATACAATATTGGTTTTCAAAAAACTTATCAAAATCAAAGCGATAATTTGGTTGAAAAAAATCAAATAATTCTTCAAGCTTTTTTAACTTTATAGGTTGTGTGATTTCTACAAAATATGGAAAGTATATGCTTGCTGAATTCAATGATAATAACACATCTAAGATTACATTCACTTTTAATCGAGTGTTGGTAATTGTGGGTTAGGAAAGCTAAAATATTGGCTTGATTATATTTTAGTAAAATTTTAAAACGATGTAATGAAAAAAGTATTTTACTAATGTGATATATATCACCATTAATTAGTTTTTCCCAATTCATTTTTACATTCTAAATCATAATAAAATGCAAATAGAACAAATTTACACAGGATGTTTAGCACAAGGTGCTTATTACATTACAAGTAATGGTGAAGCTGCTATAATAGACCCACTTCGTGAAACACAACCTTATTTAGACAGATCGCAAAGAGATAATGTAAAACTCAAATACATTTTTGAAACACACTTTCACGCCGATTTTGTAAGTGGTCACGTTGATTTAGCAAAAGCAACTTGTGCAAAAATTATTTATGGTCCAAATGCAAGTTGTGGATTTGATTGCGTTTCTGCAACAGATGGACAAATTTTTAAATTGGGTAATGTAAAAATTAAAGTGTTGCACACACCAGGTCACACAATGGAAAGCACTTGCTTTTTATTGATTGATGCGAGTGGAATTGAACATTCTTTATTTAGTGGTGACACTTTATTTATTGGCGATGTTGGCAGACCAGACCTTGCACAAAAAGCTGCATCAATGACACAAGAAGAATTAGCAGCCGTTCTATATCATTCTTTGAGAAACAAAATAATGACTTTGCCAGATGATGTAATTGTTTACCCAGCACACGGTGCAGGCAGTGCTTGTGGAAAAAATATGAGTAAGGAAACCACTTCAACAATAGGTATTCAAAAGCAATTAAATTATGCTTTGAGGGCAAATATGACCGAAGCTGAATTTGTAAATGAAGTAACTGATGGATTGTTGCCTCCACCTGCTTATTTTGGTGCAAATGTGGCTATGAATAAAACAGGTTATCAAAGCTTCGACACAGTTTTAAATAATGGGATGAAAGCATTGTCTGTTGCAGCTTTTGAAGCAGTAGTAGAAGAAACAGGTGCAGTAATTTTAGACACTCGAAACAATACAGATTTTTGTAAAGGGTTTGTTCCACAATCAATAAATATAGGCATTCAAGGTGATTTTGCTCCTTGGGTAGGTTCAATGATTGGCGATGTAAATCAAGCCATAATTTTAGTCACAGAAATAGGAGTGGAAGAAGAGTCTGTTACAAGACTAACAAGAGTTGGTTTCGATAATATTATTGGTCATTTAAAAGGTGGGTTTGATGCTTGGAGAAATGCAGGAAAAGACGTTGATATTGTTGGTAGAATATCTGTTCAAGATTTTGCCAAGAAATTAAAATTTGGAATACCAGAAAGCAAAGTAATTGATGTTCGCAAACAAAGTGAATACCTTGCAGAACACGTTGAAGAGGCTTACAGTAAACCCTTGTCCGAAATTAATGATTGGATAAAAGACATAAAACCAAATGAACATTTTTTCTTGCATTGTGCAGGAGGGTATAGAAGTATGATTGCTGCAAGCATTTTGCAAGCAAGAGGCTACAGGAATTTTACAGAAATTGAAGGTGGGTTTAGTGCAATTGCAAAAACTGAAGTGCCAAAAACTGACTTTGTTTGTCAATCAAAATTATCAACAATTAATTAATTATTATGCTACAATTTCTTTTTAAATTATTTTCAAATACAAATAATGTAGAGCTGCAAAATGCTGTGAAAAGAGGTGCGTTTTTAGTTGATGTTCGCACACCACAAGAGTTTGCAAGTGGTAATGTAAAAGGCTCTGTGAATATTCCACTTAATAAAATACAAAACCAGTTGCAAGCATTTAAAAACAAGACAAACATTATTGTTTTTTGCAGAAGTGGCAATAGAAGTAGTCAAGCAATATCTATTTTAAAACAAAATAATTTCACCAATATTATTAATGGCGGTACTTGGCAAAATGTGAACAAAATTTTAAACAATAAAAACAAATAAATATGAAAAAGAACATTGGTTCAACTGACAAAATAATTCGTGTTGCAGCAGCCATCGTACTATCTGTGTTGTATTTTACAAAAGTAATAAATGGCACAACTGCAACGGTGTTGGGCATTGTAGCTACTGTACTTTTACTGACAAGTATTATAAATTTTTGCCCATTGTATGTAATTTTAGGCACTAATACTTGTAAAATAAAAAAGTAAGTTGATGGAAGAATTGCAATGTTGTGTCGTTTCCTGCGAACGACAATTAGATAAAAATTATTGGGATAATCAATATCAAAGTAATAAAACTGGATGGGATTTAGGTGAGGTTTCCCCACCAATTAAAAAATATATTGATGAATTGCAAAATTGTAATATCAGTATTTTAATACCAGGTTGTGGTAACACTTATGAAGCTGAATACCTTTTGCACAAAGGCTTTACAGATATTACTGTAATTGATATTGCACCAACGATTGTAGAAAAATTACAAGAAAAATTTTTATCAAACAAGAATATAAAAGTAATACTTGGCGATTTTTTTGAACATTATAACAAGTATGATTTAATAATTGAACAAACATTTTTTTGTGCGTTGCCACCAACACTTCGTCAAAAATATGTGTATAAAATGCACCAACTTTTAAACATTGATGGATTGATCATTGGGCTTTTGTTCAATAGAATTTTTGAAACAAATCCACCGTTTGGAGGAAGCAAAAAAGAATATGAAATGTTGTTTAAAGATGCTTTTGTTTTTAAACAATTTGATGTGTGTAATAATTCTGCCGCACCACGTGCTAACACTGAATTGTTTATAGAGTTCAAAAAAAAGATTGCTGTGATAGTTGATTTGTATGGCTTTGAAGGCATTACTTGTAATGGTTGTATGAATACAGTGTCACAAAAAATTGCAACATTACCCAATGTACTAAATGTAAGTATGAGTACAAATTATGCTGAAGTTTTAATAGTAAGTAATGAGGCAGTCTTGCTACAAGATTTGCAAAACGAAATATCGTATGACGCAAAATATTTTATTAAAAAATTAAATTCGTAAACTAAACAATGAATATTATAGAATTTATCAAACAACCCTGGCATTGTTTAATAGCAGGCATTTTAATAGGGTTAACAGTGCCTGTGCTTTTATTAATTGGCAACAAAAAATTTGGAATATCTTCATCGCTTCGCCACATCTGTGCAATGTGTGTACCTGCCAATATTCCATTTTTTAAATACGATTGGAAAAAAGAAATTTGGAATCTATTTTTTGTAGCAGGTGTTTTAATTGGTGGATTTTTAGCAACACATTTTTTAAGTAATTCTAATACAATAGAAGTAGCACAAAGCACTAAAACTGCATTAGCACAATATGGCATTACAGACTACAGTAAACTAATGCCAGCACAAATTTTTAACATAGAAAACATAATTACATTCAAAGGCTTTTTCTTTTTTGTTGTTGGTGGGTTTTTAGTTGGTTTTGGAACTCGCTATGCAGGAGGTTGCACCAGCGGACACGCCATTATGGGCTTATCAAATTTACAATTGCCGTCTTTAATTGCTACTTGTTGCTTTATGGTTGGTGGATTTTTTTCTGCTAATATCCTAATGCCTTTCATTTTAAAATTATTCTGATACTATGCAAAATACTATAGAAACAAAACAAAGCATTGACACAAGACATCAGGATGCAATGTGTGTAAATGATTCAAAACTGCAACACCCATTTTGGCATAACATAAAGTATATGTTTGTGGGTATTTTATTTGGAATCACGTTTGTAAAAGCCGAGATAATAAGTTGGTTTCGCATTCAAGAAATGTTTCGACTACAATCGTTTTTTATGTATGGTGTAATAGGAACAGCAGTAGTTGTAGGCTTATTGTCAGTTTTTATAATCAAGCGTTTTAATATTAAAACATTTAGTGGCGAACCAATAACTTTTGAAGATAAAAAATTCAACAAAGGACAAGTTTTTGGTGGCTTAATTTTTGGAATTGGCTGGGCAATTACAGGGGCTTGTCCAGGTCCATTATTCGCACAAATTGGTAGTGGCTTTGTAGTAGTCGGTATTACTTTTTTAAGTGCAGTTTTAGGCACTTGGGTATATGGATATTTTAGAGAAAAGTTGCCACATTAGATTTTAATAAAAGACAACTTCATTTTTTTAATATTTTATACAGTTGTCTTTTGTAATATTACCTTGCCATCCATCCACCATCAACAGTTAAAATTGTTCCATTGATATAATCAGATGCGGGAGAACTTAAAAAAACAAAAGCACCAGTCAAATCACTTGGTTTCCCCCATTTATTTGCAGGAATGCGAGATAAAATTGCTGCATTTCTATCTGGGTCATCTCTTAATAGTTGTGTGTTGTCTGTTGCAATATATCCTGGAGCAATGCCATTAACAGTAATGTTATGTTTTGCCCATTCATTGCAAAAAGCTTTAAGCAAAGAAGCGATAGCACCCTTGCTGGCAGCATATCCTGGCACATTAATACCACCTTGAAAACTTAATAATGAACAAGTAAAAATAATTTTGCCATAACCATTTTCAAGCATTTGTTTGCCAATTTCTCGTGTAATAATAAATTGGGAATTTAGGTTGATGTCAATGATGGCGTCCCAATATTCATCAGGATGTTCGGCTGCTGGTTTTCGTAAAATATGCCCAGCATTGTTAATTAAAATATCAATCTTTTTGTGGTCTTCTTTTACTTTGTTTAAGAAAGTATATAACGAATCACGATTAGTAAAATCTGCTTGGTATGGATAAAATTTTCTCCCTAATTTTTCTACTGCAATTTGAACATTGCTACCACTTGCTGCAAGGTTGGCACTCACACCAATAATATTTGCACCACTTTGTGCAAGCTCAATGGCAACATCCATTCCAATGCCTCTGTTACATCCTGTAACTAAGGCAAGTTTATTATCTACTCTAAAATTTATCATAGTATTTTTATTTGAAAAGATATTGCCACAAAGGCACTAAGGCACAAGGTTTATAGCTTCTTTGAGCCTTTGCGTCTTTGTGGCAAATAAAAATTATTTTAATGCTGAAATATTAATAAAATCCATATCCGTAAAGCTCATATTTTCTCCAGCCATTGCCCATATAAATGAATAAGCAGCAGTACCAACACCACTATGAATACTCCAATTTGGTGATACAATTCCTTCTTCATTATTGATGAACATATGACGTGTTTCATCAGGTTCACCCATTAAATGCAACACTCTTTGATTCTCTGGTAAGTTGAAGTAAAAATATGCTTCCATTCTTCTGTGATGCAAGTGAGACGGCATTGTATTCCATAAACTGCCTGGTTTAAAATTGGTAACACCCAGCATCAACTGGCAACTTTTTAATCCATCTGGATGAATGTATTTGTTAATCACACGATGGTTGGCTGTTTCACTGCTTCCCATTTCTGTTGGTGTTGCATCAGCAGGCTTCATTAGCTGCACTGGATATTCTTGATGAGCAGGGCAAGAGAAGAAAATAAACTTTGCAGGACTTGCAGCATCTGCACTTGCAAACACAACTTTTTTATTGCCTTTGCCAATGTATAAACAATCTCTATTTTCTAGATTATATGTAACGCCATCAACAGTAATAGTTCCATTGCCAGCAATATTTACGATACCAATTTCTCTGCGAGATAAAAAGAAATCAGATTTTAATTCATCGTAAGTGCCAAGCTCAAGTGTAGTGTTTACAGGCATTGCAGCACCTACAAGCATTCTGTCATAGTGTGTGTACGCACATTCAATTTTATCTGCTTGCACTAATTTATCAAGCAAGTAACGTTCCCTAATTTGTTCTGTACTGTAAGATTTAAAATCTGCTGGATGTGTTGGGTGAATAACTCTCATTTGTGTTTTATTTTATTTATTAATTACGAATTCGTTTTCCTTTATTGAGCCACTTTTTGTGAACTTATTTTTTGATTGAAGATGAATAGCACGAACAATATCTGTGTAAACAATCAATTGTTTTTCGTTGTTTGAATTGGTGAAAATATTGTTCTCAAAATTGGAATATTGAACACCAGTTAAATCAATCAAAGCCTTATCTGCATTGATATTTTCAATGGTGTTGTTATTAAACCAAAGCCTTGGACCAAGTGTACTTTCATCATTTCCAGTGCGTGCAATATTAATTAATACACCTTTATTGTTGATGAATTTATTGTTACTGATTTTAATATTCTCTGCACTATAATATCCTTTCTTATCTGTCTCTTCACCAGCAGATAAAATGTTTATTGAAGTGTTCTTAAAAGTATTGTTTCTAAATATTAAACTATCTGCATAAGAACCCTTTATTGAATAAAAGAATGCAGTATTTGCAGCATCATTATTACTGTAAATGCTATTAGTAAATAAAAACTGGTAATGGTTTACACTACCATTTGTTGGTGATGAAACAAAATGTGTTGCTTTAGTGAAACCTGCATCAATATTGGTTTTGGTGATATTTAAAGAAGCATTTCCCTCAACAACAAAAACGGCTTCTTGTGCTTCAGTAACAAATTTTATTTCTTTATTAAGTGAAGTAATCTTTACTTGATTATAAACTTTAATTGGTTTGTTAATATCATAAATAATTCCAGTTAAAATAATGTTGATTTGTTTTTTATAATTAATTGAATCACCTAATGCAGCAAGCAATTGTTTGGCATTTGAACATTGAATTTCTGTTGCTTTATTAGTTGGTTTAATATCTTCTTTCCAAATAATGCCAGTAGTTTTTTGAGATTTAGAGATTGTTACATTTATGGAATCAAAATTGGTGAAACCAATGATATTATTAAGTTTAAAACCTAATCTTTCTTTTGCAATTTTTTCAATATTATCATTTAAAGGATTTTCCTCATAGATTGATAAGGCTATTGGATAATTTATTCCTTTTATATTTTTTTCTCGAAGTATAGTTTTCTCGAACCCTTTGGGCAAATTTTGTCCTACAGTTTTTGATACAACATTGTTGCTGAAACTAAAGCCACTAATGTTATCAAACTTATAAAATAAGGTAGTATCTTCTTTATTATAAAAAACATTATTTGCTATCAATACATTTTGTGGTACTTGGCTACGTTCTTTATCACTTCCTTCACACAAACTAAATGGTGTGCAGTTAATAAAACTATTGCCAAAAATTACAGCATCTTTTACAGGCAAATATCTATTTGCAGGAGAATTTGGAACGCCATTCATTATAGCCAAAGGAGAACGAAAACTAACACCTTTACATTCATAAAATAAATTATTAATAACCCAGTTTCCTTCGTTAATAATTCTCACACCACCAGTGCCTTCTTTTCCATTACCAAGAAAAATATTATTGAAAACAGTGTTGTTATTTCCGTGCCTTAAAGTAATGCAACCCTGGCATTCTTTAAACACATTATTCCTTATAATATTCTCACAAGATTTTAAAGAAATAATTTCTGTTTCACCATCACAGTTTCTAAAATAATTATTCTCAATAATTGTATTTGAATTAAAGGTGCAATGCTGCGAAACGCCTACCCTTATTATCTCTCCAGCGTTTGAGCCAAGTGGTGGACGACCATCAAAATAGTTGTGGTCAATGCTATGAAAATTATCTCTGCTCTTTTCATCTTCTAAAATAACAGCCATTAAAACACCCAAGTTTTTTTTGTTTCTAAAAGTGCAATGATCTATTCTGTTATGCTTGCCTAAAAATGATACCCAATAATCTTCACTCATTCTTTGAGGCTTGTTAAAATCATCAATTAAACAGTTGGTAACCCTGCAATAACTGGCAACAGTATTTTTATCACTTTTAAAATTGATAACAGTGCTTTCTGTGCTATAACCATTGGTAAAATTTAATCCAGCAACAACAATATAACTGCCTCCAATTTTTAAACAAGATTTACCCGAAATAAAAACCTTTCCAGCAGTTTCTGCTTTGAAAGTAATAGGCTCTTTTTCTGTGCCAATGCAATTCAGTTTTATTTTAACATCATTCCAAATTCCATTTTGCAAAATAATAATATCACCCGCTTTTGCATTTTTATCAGCTTCTTGTAAAGCCTTGCTATCATTTACTTTTATTGTAGAGCTATTGGCTACAATACTTATACAGCAAAGCATTGCGAGTTTTATATATTTAAGCATTCGTTTTATTTTTTTGAAATAATTAATCTTTGTGATGATTCTCTAACTACCAATTTTGGTTTTAAAATAATTTCCCTTGCACTCATGTCTGCATCATTATGAAGTAATTCTATAAACATTTTTGCAGTAACTTTTCCCATTTCAAATGCTGGTTGTTCAATACTAGAAATTTGTGGTGTTGTAAGTGCAGTTACAGGTTCATTATTAAAGCCAACCAAGCCAATATCTTGTGGCATTCTCAATCCTTTCTCTTTAATAGCAAGCATTGCACCAATTGCCATTCTATCACTAATAGTAAAAATTGCATCAGGTCTTTTACGCATATTCAACAATTCTTTAGTTGCCAAATAAGCATAGTCTTGGTTAAAGTCGCAATGAATAATTAAATCCTTATCTACCTTGATTTTATTGGCTTTCAGAGCTTTTAAGTAACCATCCATTCTTTGATTACTAATGCCTAAAGTATCTTGGCCAGCTAAAATTGCAATACGTTTATAACCTTGTTCAATTAAATGTTGTGTTGCCTTAAAACCCCCATCTTCATTATCTAAAATAATTTTTGGTGCAGATAATTCATTGGTAATTCTATCAAACATTACAATGGCTTTTTTGTTTGTCTGCAATTTTTTTAAATGGTCAAACATTTTTGTTTCACTTGATACAGAAATAATGAAACCATCCACCAGACTGGCGTTCAGGCGACTCACGTTCAATAATTCCCTACCATAACTTTCGTTGCTTTGGCAAACCATAACAGTATAGCCAGCCTCTAAAGCTACTTCATCAATACCCTTAACCATAGTTGCTAAAACATAATCAAGATTGGGAACAATAACACCAATAGTATGCGTTTGTTTTTTTAATAAACTTAATGCTAATTGATTGGGTTGATAATTGAGTTCTTGTGCCAAAGCAATAACAGCAGCTTTGGTTTCAGGCTTTACATCTGTTGCATTTCGCAAGGCCCTCGAAACAGTTGAAGTAGATATTTGCAAGGTTTGTGCTATATCTTTTATCGTTGCTTGTTTTTCCATATGTGGCACAAAAATAGAGACATTTTTGATATAATTTTGGAAATTACCGGTAACCATACCGGCAACGATTTTAAGTTTATTTGTTAAAATGTATCTTTTAATAAACAAAAATTATTGAAATATTTCTAACAAAATAGATTATATATTTGAAATTATTTATAATGCAATTAACATTGATACACTTTGTTTCAGTTTATTTTTACACATCGATTGTAAGTTATGCTTTGTGTTACATTTCTCTAAATTATATTATAGAAATTTCTTCAAAGAATCACATCGCAATCGTTGTTGTTTAAGTTAAGCTATCATTTTATAATAAATTAAATATGGAATTGTTGAAAGGTAAAGTTGCAATTGTAACTGGTGGAGCAAGAGATATTGGTGCTGCTGTTTCAATTAAATTAGCAAAAGTTGGAGCAAAAGTTTGTGTAAATTATTTGAACAATAAAGAAGCTGCTGAAGCTACATTGGCTGCAATTAAAAACGCTGGAGGCACTGCTATCATTGCTCAGGGCGATGTTACAAATTCTGCAGACGTTGCGAAAATTGTTGATGAGTGTAAAGCTGCTTTTGGTGATACCATTGATATTTTAATAAATGTTGCTGGAGGTTTAATGGCAAGAAAATTATTGCAAGATATTGATGAAGATTTTTGGGATGCTGTTATGAATGTTAATTTGAAGTCAGCATTTTTAGTAACAAAAGCTGTTGTGCCTTATATGGCAAATGGTGGAACGATTGTAAATTTTAGTAGTCAAGCTGCTCGTGATGGTGGTGGTTTTGGAGCAATGGCTTACTCAACTGCAAAAGGTGGTGTGCTTACTTTTACTAAAGGTTTGGCAAAAGAACTTGGACCAAAAGGAATTCGTGTAAACTGTGTAAGCCCAGGAATGATTAATACAACTTTTCATAACACATTTACTAAAGATGAAGTAAGAAAAAATGTAGCAGCTGCAACACCTTTAAGGCGTGAAGGCGAAGCAAATGAAATTGCTGATTTGGTGTTGTATTTAGCAAGTCCAAATTCATCTTTTATAACTGGTGCAAGTGTTGAAATAAATGGTGGAACTTATTTTGTATAATAACTTAGCCACAAAGACACAAATTGTTTTTAGCTATTTGTGCCTTAGCGTCTTAGTGGCAAGAAAAAATAAAACGATTGTGTTGCTAAAATTAAAAATATTTTTATTGCTTGTTGTGTGTGCTGTTTGTATTAATACAAATGCTCAAACACAACACCCCATTGCTTTTGCAACTAAAAGCGATATTGAATACATTAAAGCAAATATTAAAACAAATGCTTTATTAAAGGAGTCGTACAACGAAATAAAAAAGGCTGTTGACGAATGGTTGGATAAAGATGTTGATGTTCCTTTTCCTAAAGATGCAGCAGGTGGATACACGCACGATAAACACAAAGCAAATTATACTTTAATGTTTAACAGTGGAATGATGTATCAACTAACTGGCGATGCTCGTTATGCTAAATTGGTAAAGAATATTTTTATAAAATATGCTGCATTAAATCCAACTTTAAAAAACCATCTACAAGCAACAAGCAGTTCTCCAGGTCGCATTTTTTGGCAAGCATTAAACGATGCAAACTGGCTTGTATACACAGGTTTGGCGTTTGATTGTATTCACGATTATTTAACGCCACAAGAAAGAAAACAAATAGCTGATGGAGCATTTAAACCAGAGGTTGATTTCTTTACACACGACTTGAAAAATTGGTTTAATTTAATTCACAACCACGCAGTGTGGGCTTGTGCAGGTGTAGGTTTAGTAGGTATTGCAACAGATAATAATGACTATATTGATATGGCTTTGTATGGTGCAGATAAAGATAAAAAAGCTGGTTTTATTGCACATCTTGATGGCTTGTTTTCGCCAGATGGATTTTATACTGAAGGGCCATATTACACACGTTATGCTGTGTTGCCATTTTATATGTTTGCAAATGGTTTAAACAATACAAAACCAGCGTTAAAAATATTTCAGCACCGCAAACAGATTTTAAAGAAAGCATTAGATGGTGCATTGCAACAAACCAATTTAGATGGTGGATTTTTTAGTTACAATGATGCTTTAAAAGAAAAAAAATATACATCTAATGAATTGGTAAATGCTATCAATATTGCCTGGCAAGTGTATGGAGCTAATAAAAATTATTTAGTTGTAGCAAAAGCACAAGGTCACGTAACACTCAGTCGTGGTGGGGCTTCCATAGCAACAGCATTATCAAATTCAAATAATATTCCTAAAAATTTTCCCTATAAAACTATTGAATTTACCGATGGTGCAAAAGGAGAAAATGGTGGCGTTTCTGTGTTGAGAAGTGGTAAAGATAAAAACCTTACCACGCTCATTTATAAATATACTTCACTCGGTTTATCTCATGGTCATTACGATAAATTGAACCTTAATTTATATGACAATGGTAATGAAATTTTAGAGGATTATGGTGCTGCACGATACATTAATATTGAACAAAAATGGGGTGGAAGATATTTGCCAGAAACTAAAACTTATGCAAGTACAAGCATTGCACACAACACAGTTGTAGTTGATGGCAAAAGCCATTATAATGGTAAAGAAGACATCAGTGAAAAACACAATGCCTTTAAAGTTTTTGGTGGGATAAATGATAGTGTTAAAGTAGTATGTGCAAAAGATACTACTGCTTACGACAATACAGTTTTGCAACGTAGCATTTATATGATTGACGTTAAAGAAACAGGCAAACCTTTGATTGTAGATTTCTTTAAAGTAAATGCTGAAACCCAACACCAGTATGACTTGCCATTTCATTACTTAGGAACTTTCATCAGCTCGAACTTTAAGTACAATTCTTATTTAGCCAAGCAAGAAACCTTAGGAATAAAAAATGGTTACCAGCATTTATGGAAAGAAGGTGATGCTGTAAAGCTTCCACAACTATCGCAAGTAACATTATTAAATAACGAAACTTTTTATACAGTCTCAAGTGTTGCAGATGATAGCACAAAAATATTTTTTACAAGAGTTGGAGCTAACGACCCCAACTTTAATTTAAGACACGACCCTGCATTTATTTACAGAAAAAATGGTAGCAATCAAACCTTTTTTAATGTAATAGAATCGCACGGAAAATTTGATCCTATTGCAGAGGTCTCAACTCGTGCTTATTCATCAGTAAAAAAAATGGAAGTGTTGTACAACGATGATGCTTATTCAGTTTTTAGTATTACCACTTCTACCAGAAAAATCACTATTGCACAATCAAACAATAACAATAATAACAACGCCAAACATTCAGTAAAATTAAACGACAAAACTATTGAATGGACTGGTGCTTATACCATCATCTTTTAAAAACGAAACATAGCCAAATGAAAAAATTTAGTTACTTTTTTTCTTTCTTATTGCTGCTTCTATTTAATTCTGTTAACGCCCAACAGCCTACAACTAAATTAAAAGTTACGGGCAAAATTATTTCAAGTGAAACTCGCAAACCCTTAGCCAATGCAAGTGTTAGCATAAAAGGCTCGAAAAAAGGGGTAGTTGCTGACTCGTTGGGAAACTTTACAATTAGGGTAGATAAAGGACAAACAATTGTAGTTGGCTACACAAGTTTTGAATCACAAGAGTTTAAAGTTTACGGTAATTTGCAACTTGAAGTTACTTTGGTTGCAAGGGTAATAGACAACGAAGAAGTGGTTGTTGTGGGATATGGTACAAGAAAAAAATCTCATTTGACTGGTGCAATTTCGAAAATTGTTACAGACGAGTATATTGGTCAAATTCCTGTATCTCGTGCTGATGATGCTTTGAAAGGAAAACTTGCAGGTGTGAACATTTTAACTACAGATGCACAAGCTGGTGCAGCACCAACTATTCAAATTCGTGGTGCAACTTCTGTTACTGCTGGCACAGATCCCTTGATTGTAATTGATGGTTATCCTGTACCAACTGATTTATCTTCGGTTGATATGAATGATATTGAAAGCATTGAGGTGTTAAAAGATGCTGCAAGTGCTGCTATATATGGTTCTCGTGGTGGTAATGGCGTTATTTTAATTACTACAAAATCGGGAAAAATTGGCAAAGGAAAGTTTAGTTTAAATGTTAGCACTGGACAAAAAGCTGTATATAGAAAAATAAAAATTCCATCACTGCAAGAATGGAAATCTTATGTAGCTGCTGATAATGCTGGTGTTATTCCAGCTGAGATTACACAGGCAGAAAAATTTGATGCACATACTGATGCACAGGATTTTATTTTTAGAAAAGTAAATTTTACAAATGTTCAATTAGCTGCAAGTGGTGGTACTACTGCCATCAAATATTATTTGTCAGGTAATGCTTTATTGGATAATGGAATAATGCTTGGAAATGATTATAAACGTTTTGGTTTAAGAGCAGGCTTTACTGCAAAAGTAACGCCTAAGACTACCATTGATTTTAATTTTACTCCATCTTATACTGAAAGATATGATGTACCTGTAACTGTGCAGGAGGCTATTAGAACTCTACCACCTTGGATGCCAATTTATCATAATGCTATCACATCGGCAGCTACAGGAATTCCAATTGGTTCTATTGCCAATCAAAGAGATTTTGATCCAACTCCGGTGAATCCAAATTATACGGGTCCAAATTTAGCATCTGCAACAACCAATAGCCCATTGGAACAATTGACAGGAACAACTGATAAAAATACCAATATTCGTGGTATTACTAATTTCTCTGTTAAAGTTGATTTTAATAAAGATTTCTCTTTCAAAAGTACTTTTGGAATATTGTACAGTGAAAATGGGCGAGAATATTTTCAAAAAAGCTGGGCTCAGGCAGAACCTGCACTTGATGGAATTGCTCTGGCAAGAACAACATCAAAAGCAATTTTAACAAAAACGAGGTTATTTGATTTTTCTAATGAAAACATTTTAACGTACAAAAAAAATATAAAAAAACACGATATAAATGTTGTTGGTGCTTTCTCTACTCAATACACCAACACTGCTTTCTTTAATGCACAAGGAGGAAATTTTGCAACTGACAATATTCCTACACTTAACGCATCTACAATGCAGGTTTTAACAAGTACTATAGAAGAAGAATCTTTGTTATCTGTTTTAGGTAGAATTAATTATGCCTATGATAACAGATATCTAATTTCTGTTAGTGAAAGAGCAGATCAAAGTTCACGTTTTGGACCAGAAAACAGATGGGGATATTTTCCTTCAGTTTCTATAGGTTGGAAATTAAGTAGCGAAAAATTCTTTCCAGAAAATAAAATTGTAAGTGATGCTAAATTTAGAGCAAGTTATGGTGCAACGGGAAATAAAAATATTGGCAATTACAGATATTTTGCTAATGTTGGACCAGCGTATGCTTCATTAGGAAACTATGTTTCTCCAGGCTATCAATTGCTTAGCTTTGGGAATAATAACTTAGGGTGGGAAAGAACATTTTCATATAACTACGCAGTTGACTTAGGATTAGCAAATGGAAAAATTCGCTTAAGCATTGATTATTATAATACTGAAACAGACAAATTATTATTGAATCTTCCAACTGTAGCTTCAACAGGGTTTACAAGTTATCCTGTTAATTTGGGAAAGGTTTCTAATAAAGGATTTGAAGTTGAAATTTCTTCTACAATTGTTGCTAAAAAAGATTTTAAATGGAATGTATCTGGCAATATTTACACCAATGAAAATAAATTGTTAGATTTCGGTGGGTCAGATAATCAAATAAGTCAGGGAGATCCTAAAAGAGCTAACTTCTTTTTAACAAAAGTAGGAGCCCCATTAGTCCAATTTTATGGCTATCAAATGGATAGTTCTGTAACTATTCACAATACAACAAATTTTGCCTCAAACTATTGGCCAATTGGCGTTAAATCATTACACGCATTTGTAAAAGACCAAGATGGAAATGGAATTATTACAGATAGTGACAGAGTTGTTTTAGGTAATCCATACCCTAAATTTAATTGGGGTTTTACAAGTAATTTTCAGTTTAAACAATTTGATTTCAGTTTCACCTTTCAAGGCTCACATGGTGCTAAAGTTTTTAACCTTGATAGATATTATTTTGAAACACAGTTTGGAACAACCGGTTCTACAGCTTACAAAAACTCTGATTTATATACTCAACAGCAACAAGATAATGTGAGAATAAAAACACAAACTAATTTTAACCTTGAAGATGCTTCTTTTATTGCATTGCGTAACATTAACATTGGCTATACATTACCAGCAAAAACGCTAAGAAAGTTTAATTTAACAAAGTTTAGAATGTATTGTTCTGTTGCAAATGCATGGTATCATTTTGCAAATGGATATTCAAGCTTTAATCCAGAAGCAGATAATGGATTTCCAAATGATCCATTGCGTAAAGGCTATCAACGTGGGGCTGTACCTTTACCACGAACTGTAACATTTGGTGTAAATCTTGATTTTTAATTTTAAATTTTTTATAGAATGAAAACGAAATATTTTATTTTATCATTTACTTTAGTACTATTGTTAACAACAATTGGTTGTAGTAAATTTTTAGACAAAGAACCTGTTTCAACATATGTTGAAGAGGAATATTATAAAAATACTGACCAGGTAGAAACTGGTGTAATTGGATGCTATGCAGCAGTTCGCCCACTTTATAATTTAGATTATATTCTGGCAGGACTACGTTCTGATGATGCATATATTTCTGAAGCCGAGGGTGATATTAACCAGATTGATGGATTTGGTGAAACTACTACCAACTCTTATGTTTCATCTTATTGGCAAACTGCATATTTTGCTATTAAGCAATGCAATACTGTATTAAAATATTTAGATAGCGTTACAGACCCTATAAAGAAAAATTATTTTGAAGGCGAGGCTAAATTTTTAAGAGCACACATGTATTTTAATTTAGTACGTCTTTATGGTGATGTTCCTTTAGTTACCAAATCTGTTGCTTATAATGATGTGTCTTCTTATGTGCGAATTAATAAAGACACTGTTTACAATCAAATAATTGCTGATTTTAAGGTAGCCATTCAGAAGCTTCCAGCAAGTTGGACTACTGCTGAAATTGCACGTGCTACCAATTATGCAGCCAAGGGAATGTTAGCTAAAGTGTATCTTACACAAAAAGACTATGCTAATGCAAAAATTTTATTATTAGACCTTCTACAAAACCCAGGTCAATATCAATTGCTTCCAGGTTATAAAAGCATTTTTGGTAACAATGAAATGAATGCTGAAATATTATATGCTGTAAGGTTTAGAGGAAATTCAAATGGTCTTGGAAATACATTTACTTATAATACTGATAGGCAATCTGGTTCTGTAGGATTTAGAGCTGCAAGTGATTTCAGGGGTAATACGCCTTTTCCTGCTGCAGATTCTATTCGCAAAAGCCAAACATTTATTTTATACACTGGTGTGAATAGCACAGGAGGATTGAGTACAAGTTATTATTGTGGTGGGAAATTTTTAGACCCAGGCTCTGTTAGAAATGATGGTGGTGCAGATTTTATTGTGTTAAGATATGCTGATGTTATTCTAATGTATGCTGAAACAGAAAATGAAATTAATGGAGGTGTTCCATTAGTTGCGAGTGATACGAGTAATCCACAATCAAGATTATACCAATTGAATAGAATACGAATTCGTGCAGGAGGTGCTTTTCCTAAAGCTGTACCAGCATATACATATAATTCAACCACAATAAATACGCAGGATAAGTTTAGAATAGCAATAAAAGCAGAGCGTAGAAAAGAGTTTGGCGAAGAAGATCAACGCTGGTATGATTTATTGCGTTGGGGCGATGCAGTAACTGTAATGAATGCTCATTTTTCATCACGTTCCATCAATACTACTATTTTGCCTTATCAAACTTTGTTTCCAATACCACAAAGAGAAATTGATGTAAGCGGAGGAATTATTAAACAAAATCCTGGGTATCATTAACAATAAAATTTATCAAAAAATATTTCATTTTTAAAATTATATTATGAATAACGAAGAATTACTAATACAACAAGCTGCTTTTGTAACAGATGAAAGTTTAGAATGGGAAACAGTTGCCCCAGGTATGAAACGAAAAATTATGGCTTACGATAGTAGAGTTATGGTAGTAAAAGTTGCTTTTGAAAAGGGAGCAATTGGTACGTTGCATCATCACTATCACACACAAATTGGCTATGTAGCAAAAGGTGTTTTTGAGGTGGAAGTTGATGGTAAAAAACAAGTATTGAAAGAAGGTGATGTTTTCTATGCTACACCAAATATTATACACGGTGCAGTATGTTTAGAAGAAGGAATGTTGATAGATATTTTTAGCCCAATGCGTGAAGACTTTTTACCAACTTCTTAGTCGAAAAATTAAAAATGATTAATTAAAGATTATGAAAATACTTGTATTATTTATTGCTGTTGGTTCAATGGTGTTGCTTTTATCAGCAACATCAAAGGGTAAAACTATGCAAGTGAATAATACACCTATTAAAACACCTCCACCACCTGCAACACCAAATTTAGTATTGGATTTGTCTAAATGGAAACTGACTTTGCCTATCAATATTAATGGGCTTGAACAGATGGGTACAACCGCAATTTCCAAAACAACAGCTCAACTATTAGCAGGTTATTCATCAACTTACTTTAGTGTTTCGGCTGATACTGGAGTTACGTTTTGGTGCCCTATTGATGGAGCTACAACAAGCCCTGGCATTGGGTCTGATCATCCAAGAACAGAATTGGGCGAAACCTATTATTGGAATACAAGTAGTACTGGGCAAATGAATAATGTTGTGGCCATTAATCAATATCCATCTAACTCAAAAAATATTATTATTGGACAAATTCATGGTGCAGGCACAACTTATAGCAGTTATCCTTTTGTTTTATTAAATATTGTAAATGGAACTTTAAAAGCCAACATCAAAGGGGAGTTGAGTGGAAACGCAAATACCCAAAAGGCAACTTTATTAACCAACGTTGCATTGAATAAAAAAATCACTTATTCTATTGTTTGCGATGGAACAAATATTCATTTTACAGCTTCTTGCCCTGGTGCAACAGGTATTGGTAGCTGGACTGGGTATATACCAGCACCTTGGGTTGGTATAACTGCAAAATTTTCTGCTGGAGATTATGTTCAGGATACTGGTGCAAGCAGCACAGATGGTGGAAAGGTAACGTTCTATCAACTTAATATTGCCCACAATCCTTTGCCGGTTTCTTTGTCTTATTTTAAAGCAAAAAAAATAACACTGCAACAAATAAATTTATCGTGGGCTACAGCCACTGAAACGAATAATAATTATTTTTCGATAGATAGAAGCCAGAATGGCAAAGCATTTGAAAGCATTGGCACAATAAATGGCAATTACAATTCATCAGTAGTGCAGCAATACAGTTTTACCGATAAAAATCCATATCAAGGCGTAAACTATTATCGCTTAAAACAAGTTGATTTAAATGGTAAATATTCTTATTCTGATATAGAAAAAGTTGAAATTAATAACCAGGCATCAACAACTGTTTCAAGTTTAATTGAAGGCAATATTATTAAGGTAAATTATTTTGGTACTAAAGATGCAAAAGCGAATTTGTATAATTCACTTGGTCAATCTTTTGGAACATTTAACCTTAGTGCTGGAGGTAATTTATTGAAGATAAATAAAATAAATACTGGCATTTACTATTTGAATATTAACAATGAAGTTTTTAAAATAATTAAATAAAAATAATGAAAAAAATATTTCTATTGCTATCATTTTTTGCAACTATAAATTTATTTGCACAAGATGAAACTGTTGTAAAGAAAGTAGAATTCCCTGTTGGGTACGAAGCCAAAATTGATGAGGTTTACCACGAAATTAATGGCTGGAAAGGAAGGGAAGATATTTACTTTAATCCAAAAGCTGCAAAGCCAACACCAGTTGTTTTTAATATTCACGGTGGAGGTTGGAATCACGGCACAAAAGAAAGTCAAACTGGCTATGGTAGCTGGTTTAAAATGGGCTTTGCTGTTGCTAATATTGAATATAGAATGTATCCTCAAGCTACTGCTCCTGCTGCAATTGAAGATGTTCGTGCTGCAATTCTGTATGTAGTATCTCACGCTAAGAAATTAAATATTGACCCTAATAAAATTGTAATAATGGGTGGTAGTGCTGGTGGTCATTTAGCATTACTTGCTGGCTTGTTGCAAAACGATAACAAGTTTGATGGAAAATATAAAGATGTTAAAGGCTACACAATAGCTGCAATAGTTGATAAATATGGACCTGCAGATTTAAGTGCAGGAAATTTTTCAAAATATAAATCACTTGTTAATTGGCTTGGTAATGAAGGTGCAAACAAAAAATTTAGAGAATCTCTTTCACCAGTTTATTATGTAAAAAAAACAAGCCCGCCAACATTCATTGTTCACGGAGACGCAGATCCAATTGTACCTTATCAACAATCAGTTGATTTAAAAAAGAAATATGATGAAGTGGGGGCAAAGAGTGAATTTATGACAATACCTGCTGGAATGCACGGCAAATTTCCTAAGGAACAAAATACTGCTTTAAGTGCTGCTATTACTAAGTTTTTAACAGATTTAAATATCCCAAATAAATAATGAAAAAAATATTATTCATAACTCTAATAGCAATTAGTTCAAGTGTTATTGCACAAGATGATAGTGTTGCTTCAAAGAAGCAAGATACACCAGTTGTTAAAAAAATAAAATTCCCTACTGGCTACAAAGCCAATCTTGATGCAGTTTACAGCGAAATTGATGGTTGGAAAGGAAGGGAAGATATTTACTATAATCCAACTGCTGCAAAGCCAACACCAGTAATATTTAATATTCATGGTGGAGGTTGGAACAAAGGAACAAAAGAAGCCCAAGGTGGTTTTGATATGTATTTTAAAATGGGCTTTGCTGTTGTGAATGTTGAGTATAGATTGAGCCAACAAGCAAGTGCTCCTGCTGCAGTTGAAGATGTGAGGGCAGCAATGTTATACGCAGTAAAAAAAGCTAAGGAATTAAATATTGATCCCAATAGAATTGTTGTGATGGGTAGTAGTGCTGGAGCTCATTTAGCATTAATGTGTGGTCTGCTGCAACACGATACAAGATTTGATGGGGCATATAAAAAAGTGAAGAAATATGAGATTGTTGCCATTATTGATAAGTCTGGTATTACAGATGTTTGGGATTGGGCTTATGGTAAAAATAAAACCAGCAAATCTGCAACAATGTGGTTGGGTGCAAGAGATAAAGATGAAGCGTTTGCTAAAACTGTTTCACCAATTCACTATGTTAAAAAAACAAGCCCACCAACTTACATTGCTCACGGTGATGCTGATCTTGTTGTGCCATATCAGGAAGCTGTTGCATTGAAAAATAAATTTGAAGAAGTTGGTGCAAAATACGTTTTTAAAACCGTTCTTGGTGGAGGACACGGAAAATATACACGAGAACAAAACGATGAAATCAGTAAAGAGATTACTAAATTTCTAATTGACTTAAACTTCCTTGATAAATAATGAAGCTGACTAAAAAATATATCATTTTCTTAACACTAATGTGCTTGCAAAAACAAGTTGTAGCTCAAGCCATAGAACTTTACTTGCACGATGCAAAGAAAGTAGCAGCTACTAAAAGTTTAGCAAAGAACGATGTGGCAATTAAAGAAAAAATTGCCCAGCTTTCTAAACAAGCAGACAAATTAGTGAATAAAAAATTTGGCTCAGTAATGGATAAAAATGTGCTGCCACCTTGTGGTAACAAACACGAATATTTAAGTTTAGCAAGATATTACTGGCCAGATCCAAGCAAGCCTGATGGTAAGCCTTACATTAAAAAGGATGGTGAAAAAAATCCTGATAACGATTTGATAAGTGATGATAAAAATTTTGATGATTTAATAGCAGCAGTAAATGATTTGTCTTGGGCATATTATTTTACCAATGAAAATAAATATGCAGAAAAAGCAGTGCAGCTAATTCGCTTTTGGTTTTTAGATACTGCAACTTATATGTCACCTAACCTGAATCACGCACAAGTGAGAACTGGTATTGATACTGGTGTAAGCACAGGTATTATTGATACACATAATTTACCTCAAATGCTTGATGCTATTGGTTTATTACACTCTTCAGCTATTTGGAAACTATCAGATGAAAGTGGAATGAAACAGTGGTTTGATGATTATTTATATTGGTTGCTTAACAGTAATAATGGGAAAAAAGAAAGGGAAGCTAAAAATAATCACGGTACTTTTTATGATATGCAAGTTGCATCCATTGCATTGTTTTGTGGACAGAAAAAAGTTGCAGATGAAATATTGAAAAATGATTTTGAACGCCTTGCCTGGCAAGTTGAAATTGATGGCAAACAACCCTTGGAACTATCACGAACATTGGCTTTGAGTTATTCAACTTTTAATTTAGAAGCGTGGTTTCGATTAGCAAGTATTGCTGAAAAAAATGGTGTTGATTTTTGGCATTACGAAACCAAAGATGGAAGGAGTTTGAAAAAAGCATTGGTTTATTTAATACCTTTTGTAGTTGATGGAAAGCCTTGGGAATACAAGCAAATTAATAAATATAAACAACAAGATTTATATCGTTTGTTACTTATTGCAGCAGAGAAATTTAAAGATGACAAGTATAAAAAGCAAGCAGAGAAAATAAAGGACAGTAACAAAAATGTGTTAGTGGATTTATTAAATACTTAAGAAAATATAAAAATGAATTCGATAATAAAATATACTATACTATTATGTTGCATTCTATTTTGCAATAACAGCTTTGCAACAAATTATACTGTTACTACAAAATCTACTTTGCAATCAAAAATGGTGGCAGCTTTGCCTGGCGATACAGTTATTGTTGCTAATGGTACCTACAATAATTGGGGCAGTATTTCTTTTGCAAATACCAAAGGAACAGCTACATCTACCTGGATAGTATTAAAAGCTCAAACCTTTAATGGCGTTGTGTTTACTGGCACAACAAGCCTTTCATTTTCTGGCAAACGCATTTTAGTAACTGGTTTTAAATTTACAAATGGAAGTACTGGTGGAACAACTGATGTATTACAATTCAGAACTTCGTCAACTGTTTTTGCAAGTTACTCACGCATCACAAATATTACATTCGATAATTTCAATAGTGATTCAACTGGTTCTTATCTCAACAATAGTAGTGATATAGATAATAAATGGGTTTCACTTTATGGTACAAACAACAGGGTTGACCATTGTACATTCATCAATAAATTTAATGCAGGAGCAACTGTTACTGTGTGGTATGATAACAATACATATCCTCAATTATCAACTACAACTTATCATTATATTGATTCAAATTATTTTAATGGGAGAGGCTATTTAGGTGACAATGGAGGAGAAACAATAAGGGTTGGAACAAGCACTGTTTCACGTTCTGTGGGTAAGAATGTTATAGAGTATAATATGTTTGAAAATTGCGTACAAACAGAGCCGGAAATAATTTCAAATAAATCTGGGTTCAACACATATCGTTATAACACATTTAAAAATTGTAATGGAGGATTAACATTAAGGCAAGGCAGGTATTGCAGTGTTTATGGCAACTTTTTTATTGTTGATAATCCTGTAAGAACAAACTCTTATGGTATCAGGGTTATTGATAAAGGTCACAAGATTTACAACAACTATATTGAAGGAATATTAGGTAATAAAAACAAGCTAACTTCTTTGCGTTGTCCCATTATTTTATACAATGGACTTTCATCAATAAATGATACAACTGATGCAAGCAAAGCTGCTGGATATTTTCCTACAGATAGCGTGGTTGTTGCGTTTAACACAGTTGTTAATTGCTCAGGTGGTGGTGGAATTGTGTTAGGATTTACAGATGGCGGTGCAAATATTTACCAACCAAAAGGAATACAGGTTGCTAATAATTTAATTAAAATGACTACAGGTCAAGCTGCCTATATAGATCCTGTAAATACTGCACTAACTTATTCTGCTGAAGGAAATTTTTATTCAGCACCAAGTTTAGGCTTAGCATCATCAACAGGGTTTTCAAATAGTACTTTAACTTTTGGTACAAGAACAAATGGCATTTTACCACCGCCTTCTCTTGTGCAAGATGCAGCAACAAATACTGCAACATATTCTTCTTTATTAAATTATTTGGATGTAAATGGAAAAACAAGAACTGCTCTTTTTGATGTTGGTTGCCAGGAATTAAATGGAACAGGAAACATTATTGCAAGCCCATTAGACTCTACTTTAGTTGGTGCAGGAAAACCTGTGATAATTACTCCTGTAACACTTATTAATTTTTCAGCTTTTACAGTAAATAATGCAATAAATCTTAAGTGGTTTGTAGAAAATGAAATTAATTTTTTACAGTATGAAATTGAGTATAGTGTTAATGGTATAAACTTTGTGAAAACTTCTACAGTAAAGGCTTTGCAGCAATCATCATATAGTTATGTTTTTACGGATAAAAGCAATTCTAAAAATTATTTTAGATTGAAATTGGTAGATAAAAATGGCACTTTTTCTTATTCAAATGTTGCTGTGGTTGATGCAAAAATTGCATTCAATATTTACCCAAATCCGACAAAGAATTTTATTACTATAGATGTTAGTAATGACCAGCATAAATATTATGCAATAATTACTGATATGCTTGGAAAGCCTGTGAAGCAAGCGATGCTTGCATCTCAACACAACACCATTTCAACAAATGGGTTTATAGACGGATTTTATACTGTTCAGATTATAGAAAATAATCAAGTTGTTAATATTTATCCAATTATTATTTCTAAACAATAAATGAGCTATAAAAGCAACATATCGGTAATAATATTTATAGCAATCATATTTGCTGTAATGCCTATACTTGCTACATCACAGGTTACACTTGATGCAAATGGGCCAGGGCAAACCTATGAATTAATCAATAGTGTTTTAGCACCAGGTTATACTGCTGTTGAAGCCCCAGACCAATGCACAAGCCACCCAAGTTTTGGAAGACATATTGCAGAAGTGTGGGATGCTACCTTGAACAAATATGTGTTTGAATTTTATATTCACGTGCCAACATCTTTTCCTGTAACTGCAACAACTGCTGATAATGATAGGTGTATCAATTTCGACAGGCAAAGGGTTGAAATAAAAACGTATGAATCATCACCAGCAAACTTAAAAGGAACAGTAGGGGAGACTGTAAATTATAAATGGAAATTCAGGCTGCCATTGGGCTTTAGGCCATCGCCAAATTTTACGCATATACATCAAGTAAAGGCAGTAGGTGGTGATGAAGGTGATCCATTATTTACATTGACTGTAAGAAAAAGCAACCCTGATATTTTGCAATCGCTTTATGTAAAGGATAGTGCGACTTCAGAATTTGTGCAAGGATTTGTAAATCTTTCTTCGATTGCTGGCATTTGGATAGAGGCAACCGAAGTTATAAAAGTTGGTGCAAATGGAACTTATTCAATTACTTTAAAACGTGTGAGTGATAGCGTTACTTTGCTTTCATATAATAACGCAAACGTAGCAACCATAAGGCCTTCAAATACTTTCATTAGACCCAAATGGGGAATTTACAGAAGCCTCAATAGCTATTCATATTTAAGGGATGACACAATTCGCCTTGCAAATATTTCCATTCAAGAAGGAGTGTTGCCTGTGCATCTTACAAATTTTACTGCATCAATAATAAATAAAAAAATCGAACTGAAATGGAGTGTAGAAAACGAAATTAATTTTAGTGATTATGAAATTGAGTATAGCAACAACGGCATTGGCTTTAACAAGATTGGAAATGTAAAAGCAGCCACTAAAACCGCATACAATTTTATATATAATAACAATCAACCAAAACAATTTTATCGTTTAAAGTTGATAGATAAAGATGGCAGGTTTTCTTACTCAAATATTATTTCATTGTTTACCAATGATAAAGTTGAATTAAGCCTATATCCTAATCCTGCAAAGAATTGTATCACTATTTCAACAAATGAACTTCATTCAAATAGTACATTAATTATTAGTGATGCAGTTGGTGTTGTTGTAAAGAAAACTGCATTAACAAATGCTGTAACAATAATTGAAACCAATAAGTTTTTAAATGGAATTTATCATATTCAATTATTAGAAAACAATCAAATCATTTGTAATAACACTTTTGTTATTGCACGATAGAGCTTAATGAAAACAATAATTACGATATTATCATTTAGTGTTTTTTGCAGTTGCACTGCACAGCAAAAGCTTGTTATAAAAACTATCAAAGTTTCCTCTGCAAGTGGCTTGCAGCAAGCACTTGATTATGCAAAGCCCGGTGATGAAATTGTTATTAACGATGGTAAATATGAAGGTAATTTTAAAATACCTACTACTGCAAATGGCACACGAAATAATCCAATTGTATTGCGTGGATCAAGTAAGGCTATTTTAAATGGAAGTACTACAAACACTGGATATGTGTTGCATTTGCAAGCGAGTTATTGGGTTATTAAAAACTTCACTATTACCAATGGCTTAAAAGGCATTATTGCTGATGGTGCAAATTATAATTTAATTGATAGTTTAACAGTAAATACAATTGGTGAAGAAGCCATTCATTTAAGAAAGTTCTCTTGTCACAACTCAATACAGCATTGCATAATATCAAATACAGGTTTAAAAACTCCTGATTATGGCGAAGGAATTTATTTAGGAAGTGCTGTAAGTAATTGGACAAAATATACTAATGGATTAGAAGATAAATCTGACTCAAACTCAGTTATTGAAAATATAATAGGACCTGATGTTGCTGCTGAATGTATTGATATAAAAGAAGGTTCAACAGGCGGAATTATTCGTGGAAATAAATTTAATTCAACTGGCATCACAGGTGCTAATAGTGGTGATAGTTGGATGGATGTAAAAGGTAATGGTTATCTTATAGAAGGCAATACTGGTTTCAATCCTAAGGGTTCTGTATTGAAGGATGGATACCAGGTACATTGTGCAGTTGATGGTTGGGGAAATGATAATATTTTCAAGAACAATACTTGTGAAGTTAATGCAGATGGATATGGAATAAACATAACATTAAAGAGTAGTAAAGGTGAAGCAACAGGAAATAAGGTTTATAAAAGCAATACTGTTATTGCAGCCAAAAGTGGCTTAACAAATATTTCGAGTGAGTAGAAATAACGACTTAAAAAAGCTAAATGAAAGTTAAAGGTTTGCGTTGGTGGGTTTTAGGATTGGTGGTTTTAATAACTATCATTAACTATCTTGATAGAGGTACACTTAATTATATGTGGGTTGCCAATACCAAGGTTAAGTATGATGTTGTAGTGAATGTTAATGATGCTAAACCAAACACTAATTATGCAACGATGAATGCAGACAGTTCTTATGTTTTGTCAAGTACTGATGGTGTGATTAAATCTGTTTTAAAAAAGGAAATTGTCGTGTTGGAAAACAATCAAATTCAATTCACAAAAAAAGGTGGTATTGCTTATGAACTTGGCTTGGTTAATTTAAACGATAAACAAAGTGTAGTTGACGATAAGCTTAAAAAATTATACTCTTATATCTATATGTTTTTTATGGTCGCTTATGGCATTAGTCAATTAGTTTCAGGAAAAATTTATGATAAAATCGGAACGAGAAAAGGCTTTGTAATGAGTGCACTAATTTGGGGAACTGCTGATATGCTTACATCACTGGCAAGAGGTGTTGGTTCATTGAGTTTCTTTAGGGTTTTATTAGGGCTTGGAGAAGCTGGTCCTTGGCCAGGAACTGTAAAGTCAAATGCTGAATGGTTTCCTGTAAAGGAACGTGCCTTAGCTCAAGGCTTGTTTGGTGCAGGAGGCTCTATTGGTAACATTCTTGCACCAATTGTAATCTCAATGCTATTCATAAAATTTGGTTGGCAAAACACATTTATCATTGTTGGTTCTTTAGGAATTTTATGGATTATCCCCTGGTTAATTTTAAACAAAAAGAAACCTGCTGAGCACCCTTGGATTACTGATGAAGAAAGGGAATATATTTTATCTGGTCAACCAGAAAATAAGTTACAAAACGATGTTGCAAAATCCTGGAGCGAGTTGTTACAAGATAAAAAAAGTTACTCCGTTATTTTAGGTCGTTTCTTCTTAGACCCAATCTGGTGGATGTTTGTAGCCTGGTTGCCTGTTTATCTTACCAATAAATTTAAACTTGATATTAAACAAGTTGCTTTCTCTGCGTGGGTACCTTATGTGGGTGCAGCAATTGGTGCTATTACTGGTGGTTGGTTTTCGGGTTACTTAATAAGGAAAGGAAAATCTGTAAATGCTGCAAGACGAACCGCCATTATAATTGGTGCTTGCATTATTCTTCCTGCAATGATTGCTGCAGCCTTTGCCAGCACTGCATTAGTGGCTGTTTTAATTATGAGTTTTATTCTGGGAGGATTTCAATTTGCTATTGTAAATGTGCAAACATTACCAAGCGATTTTCATTCAGGAAAAACTGTTGGTTCACTTTCAGGATTGGGTGGTGCAGCGGCAGTTTTAGGAACAATCTGCACAATGTTTTTAGTGCCATACATAACAGCAGGAAATAATTGGACACCATTTTTTGTAATGGGTACTTTATTAATTCCAATGGGTATATTCTGTGTATTTTTCTATAGCGATAAAATTAAAAAAGCTACCGTTTAATGAAACAATTTTTAGTCATATTATTTTCTTGTTACAGCTTTTGTGCAAATGCTACAGACTATACTGTTAGTAGTGTTGATGAACTAAATATTGTACTTAAAAAAGCAAATAATAACGATATTATTATTTGGAAAAATGGAACATACAATGATGTTAAAATAAATTTTACTACAATAAAACAGCACCTTGTTCTAAGAGCTGAAACTGCTGGAATGGTTGTTTTTAAAGGCTCTTCATTCATTTCAGTTAATGGTGATTACTTACAAGTAGAAGGCTTTTTATTTGAGGGAATATCAACATTAGATAAAGACGATGTGATGGCTTTTACACAAAGTTCAAACCACTGTAGAATTACAAATTGTGCT
The DNA here is from genome assembly GCA_025363075.1 of Chitinophagaceae bacterium. Taxonomy (GTDB): domain Bacteria; phylum Bacteroidota; class Bacteroidia; order Chitinophagales; family Chitinophagaceae; genus CAIVPM01. The sequence goes on from JANYEP010000001.1 coordinate 34,858, forward strand.
GTAATTAATTATTCTTCTAAAGGAGAATTTGATAATAACAACTGGATAAGTTTACAAGGCTTATATAATGAGGTTGACCATTGCTATTTCAGTGGCAAAACAAACAAAGGACCTTATTTAGTAGTACGATATAAAACAGATAAAAATTTTGTAGAAGGCAGTGATGCTGCACCTTCAACACACCATCACATTCATCATAATTATTTTGGATACAGAACATTTAGTGAAAATGGGGGAGAGGATATGAGGATTGGAGATAGTAGAACATCTTTTACACACGGCTTCAATATTATTGAATATAACTATTTTGAAGAAGAAAGATTGGAAGCCGAAATCATTAGCAATAAGAGTTGGAACAATATTTATCGCTTCAATACTTTCATTGCAAACGATGGAGCTATGTGTTTACGTCACGGTCAAAAGTGTTTTGTTTATGGCAATTATTTAGATGGTAAAACTGGTAGAAATACAAGTGGTGGACTTAGAGTTGTAAATGCAAATCAAACAGTATTTAATAATTATGTTGTTAATGTTGAAGGCAGCGAAAAAAATGCTTTAAAAGCTGGCATAGTTGTAATGTGTGGGCTTGAACATAGCGAAATCAATGGCTACTATGCAGCAGATAGTGCAGTTGTAGCATATAACACTTTTGTTAATTGTGTGGGTCCTGTTATTAAAGTTGGTGTTGGAAATAAAAGTAAAGGACAACCTTTCATTGCTCCAAAAGACATTTCACTTGTTTCAAATCTTGTTATTAATTCTTATGGACAAGCAAACAAAGCAATGATGGAATATGAAACAGTAACATATAATGTTTGCAAAAATAATTTTTATACAAATGGTGGAAGCATTGGTGTTAAAGGGTTTGAAGCCATTAAAGAAAAGAATATCATCAAACAAAATGGATTTGATTATTATAAAATAACTATTGATGATGATATTATAAAAACAATCAATCAACGATTAGCTATACACAATATACATTTGACAAATGAAGAAATTACACACTTCAATCCTAAATGGAAATTAGATAAAAAAGATGTAGGTGTAAGTTGGATGAAATAAGTTAAACAAGTAAAAATTTTAAATAAACAATTATTCTTAAACAAAAAAACGATTCAAAATGAAAAAAGTAATCTACACACTTCTGTTTTTAATTGCTACAACGGCAAGCTATGCAACCACTTATTATTGGATTGGTGGATTAACTCCATCAGTGAATTATTCAAACAATGCAAACTGGACAACAAACCCTGTAACACGTACACCAGTTGCTGCTACAGGAACACTTGTAATAACATCTACTGATGTTTTGGTTTTCGATGGTACAAATCTTGGGGGTACAAGTGTTGTAACAGGTCCTGCAACTGTATTAGCTTCTGGAGCAGACACGTTTGGTCAATTAAAATTTTTAAATAATGCTAACATAACATTTGGAAGGACAACTACTGGCACTACAAAGTTTACTTTATTTGGAGATGGGACTTCTGCACCAGACCTTATTGTTGATGCAACAAGTACTTTAACGTTAGGGGGTACAATTTCAGGTGCTAATGTTGGTATTATTTTAGATACAGTAAACCAGAATGCAACAGGTTCAATTTCTGGAAACTTATATATGTCGCCACTTTCTTCAAACACGGGACCACACACAGCAAGTTATATTACTGCTGGTGCTGGCGAGTTAGTATTTAATAGTGGCTCCGCTTGCTATTCAAGTGACTCAACAACTGTAAGTTGTTTTAACGGCTCTACAGCAAATTCTGTAGTGTTTAAATCCGGTGCATCTTTATATTATTACACAGGAAGAAGTCCAGTAGGTAAAAGCTCTACATTGCCTTTTGTAGTGTTTGAATCGGGTAGCAATTTTTATATTCGTGGTAGTAATGTAAGTTATGTTGATGGAACAACTGCTTACGCAAGTTCAAGTTGGACAAGTGGAAAAACTTTTGCAAATGTCTTTATCCAAAATGGTGCAACATACACAGCTGATGGCACTGTCAATAAAATTGAAGATTTTACAATTGACGCAGGCTGTACTTTTTTTACTCACTTAAGTGGTCAAACACCAGTTACAGGTAACTTAGTTGTTAATGGTGCTTTAACTGCACCAGCTGCTGGAACTACAAATATTCTTGTACTTGGGGGTAATAGCCCTCAAACGGTTTCTGGAACAGGAACTATTTCTGTATTATCATTTACAGTTTGCGATAACAGTAATGTAGCACTTGCAAAAAATATTGTAACAACTGGTACAACTGTAAATATTGTTGGTAAATTAGATTTTGGAGCTACAAGCGTTATTTCTGGCACTGCATCATTTACAAGTCGTGTAGCTGGCACTGCTGCTGCTGCAACTGGCAATACTGTAACAGGTTCTTATCAAATAACTGGTGCAAGTGCAGGATTAAGTGGACTTACAGGTCTCACAATTTCTGGTGCAGGCATTCAAGCAAATACCAATGTAATTGGGTTTGGAACAGGGTATATTAATTTATCGAAGCCTGCAACAGCAACTGCAACAGGAACTGCATTAACTTTTGCAAGTGGTGCTGCAACACTTGCAACAGCAAACCCAAATGGATTTGATAGCACAAATGGTAGTGTTACAGTTGTTGGTATAAAATCATATAATAGTGGAACAAATTATGTTATCAATGGTGCTACAACTTATCCTTTTGGTATAAGCTCTACAGCTAGTGCAGCAGGTATCGGTGTAGGAAATATTACACTTAATGCTGCTGCAACAACAAATACCAAAATAAAAGTTGCTGGTATGCTTACATTGAATGCAGGAAAACTTACTATTCGTTCATCAGATACAGTAAGGGTGTTAGCAAGTGGAGATATTGTAGGTAGTCCATTTAGTAGCACTAAATACATTGTAACAGATGTTAATGGTTCAAATAGTGGTGCATTACGAGTAGATTCTTTTACAGTAGTAAAATTATTACCTATTGGAACTGCTGCTAATTATTTACCAGTAACCATTACACCAAGTACAGGTTATGCAGGATTTACTGCAAGCGTTTTTGAAGGGGTTACAGCAGATGGAACACTTGGTGGCACTGCATTTACAGCTTCTCAAAAAGCTAATGTAGTAGATGCTGTTTGGAATGTTAATCGTGTTGTTGGTTCTGGCAATACAGATGTAACTGTGGGTTGGGCAGATGCTTTAGAAGGAAGCAATTTTGCAAGTCTTTCAGATGCTCAAATAGGTGTTTCAAGATATAACAGTTCAAATTGGACAGTTGCAAATGCAATTGCAGCAAGTAATACAACAAACACTGCTACTTCTACAAATGGTAGCTTTGGTCCATTTGGTGTTGGTAAATCAGGTGATATTCTTCCTGTTAAATTGGTAAACTTAAATGCTTCAATAAATAACAATTCAGTTGCTATTTCATTTGATGCTTTAAACGAAACAGATATTGAAAAATATGCTGTTGAAAGAAGTAGCAATGGTGCAAACTATAGTGTAGTTGGTAATCTTCCAGCATACAACATTGGTGGAGAAAGAACATATCATTTTACAGATGCAAATGTTGCAACAGGTACTTATTTATATAGAATTGCAATAGTTGATAAAAATGGTAAAACATCTTACAGTCAATTATTAAAAGTTGCTATTTCAACTAAATTAAACGTAAGTGTTTATCCTAATCCTGCAAACAATGAAATAGCTGTATCTGGTATTGTTAAAGGCTCTACACTACAAATTTTAGATATTTCTGGAAGAATAATTTCTCAGCAAATAGTGAATAATGAAGCTCAAACTATTAATATATCTAAGCTTTCAAAAGGTGTATTTGTTATCAAAACTATACAACCAAATGGAGTAGTTAGCAATACATCTTTTATAAAAGATTAAGATAACTTTATAAAACCTCAATGCAATTTGACACGTAAATAAACTGCATTGAGGTTTTTTTTTATTTACAAATTTTATTATAAAAAATAACGATTATGAAAACGATTATGAAAATTTTTATAGTAATGTTTATGGCATTACTTACTCAAAAAACTATGGCTCAAATAGCGGCCACTGGCGATTATCGCTCAGTACAATCAGGCAACTGGTCATCAACATCTACCTGGCAAATAAGAGATGCAAGTGGTAATTGGACAACTCCAAGTACAGCACCTACAGCTACCAACAATGTATATATACAACTATTGCATAGATTAACCTTAGATGTAGCAACTGCAAATTGTAACGACTTACATATGCAAACAACAGATAGTTTAGGGCTTGGGAGTAATACACTACAAGTCAGTGGTAAAATTCGCTCTTACAATTCTTATCAAATTACTACAGCTGCTTTAACAAGCAATGTTGTTACTATTACAACATCTTCAGCACACGGATTGTCTGCTGGAAATTCAGTAATAATTTTAGGATTAGCAGGAACATTATTACCAGTTAATGGTAGTTACACCATAGCTTCAGTACCAACAAGCACTACGTTTACTTATACTCTTACCAATGCTGATATTACTTCTACAACAAGTGGTACAACCACTGGTTCGGTAACTAAAAACGTTGCTGCTGTTACATCTGGGGTTGATGGAACATTTTATTCTGCACAAGTAAGCTCCACAGCTATTAATGCTTCTATGCTTACCTCTACAAGTGGTTTAGGGGGAATAAAGTTTATTGGAAATTCGAGAAGAATTACCAGTATAGGTGAATGGACAGGTAACAGCATAAGTTTTTTAGTTGACTTTAATTTTGCTTTAAATGCTGGACAAACAGATTCTTTATTAACAGTTTTTGGTGGTCGTAATCTTACATTCAGTTCAGGTACAACAGTAGCAACAACAAGGGTTACGCCAGGAGCTGGGTCTGCAGGAACTGGAACAGTAACTATAAAAAGTGGGGCTACTTTTTCATCAAATTCTCCAGGAAGTACACAAGTATTTAGTAGAACATCAACATCAACATTTGGAACACTAACTATTGATGCTGGCGGTACTTTAGAATTAACTGGCAGTTTGCCATCAATTGATGTTCATACTATAGTTAATAATGGAAATATTGTTTACAATAGAGGAGGAGCTCAAACATTATTAGCAAAAGGTGGAAGTACAGATACTGCTGCAAGTGTCAAATCTATTGATTTTACATCTTATAATAATTTAACAATAAAAACTTCAACTGCCAAAACTATTCCATCTGGTGTAACTATTAATGTTGCAGGAACATTAACTTATGCTGGTGGTAGTACAGATACTTTAGCAAGTATTGGAGGAAGTGCTTTAACCTATAGTGCAGGAGCAACTTTAGCTTTCTCTGGAACAGCAAGTTTGGCAATGTCATTGACGCAAGCAAATCTTATTTGGCCAATAACAAATGGTCCAACAAATGTGCTTGTAACTTCAAACACATTATCTTTTGCAGCAAGTGCTGGAATTAGTAGAACTATTGCTGGAACACTTACTTTAAATGGTGGCAACTTCACAATAAATACAGGCAATACTTTAGTAATGGCGAATAATTCTACCATTGTTCGTAGTGATTCTTTGAGCTCAATGAGTTCTGGTCTTACCATTGGTACAGCTTCGAGTGATGTGGTTAATATCACAATCAACTCTGCTAAACCTTTAACAATGGGTAATGAATTTTTAATATCTCCATCACCAGGAAGCTATGGAACTTTAACAATTGCATCAGGTTCTACATACACAATTAACAGTGGGAGATCTATTACCAATCTTTCTAATAATGGTGTAATAATATTTAGCACAGCTGCAACTTTTACAACAACCATTAATGGAAGTATCACAGGTACTGGAACAATAACTGGTAATGTTGGTGCTAGCATTACTGTTGGAGGAACAGGTAATGGAAGTGCAGGAACTTTATATTTCACCAGTGGAAGTCAAGTTGTAAATAATATTTCTTTAAGTAGAACAGGAACTAATCCTTCGCTAAGTTTAGGAACACCAATTACTGTTTACAGAAACATATCATTAGCATCTGGAACAACACTTGATGGTGGCAATTTTGTTGACACAGTAAAAGGCAGCATAACTGGTAGTAGTGGTGGTTTCTACACTTTTGGTTCTGGCGGAAAAGTTGTATTAAATGGTACAAGTACAACAACACCATATACATTATCTGGTGCTACTTTTAGTAATATTGAGTTGGCTTCAAGTGCTTACACATTGTCAAGTTCGCCCACAGTAACTGGTACATTTGATTTAAAAACAAATGTTTTAAAAACAAGTACCAATAGCCTAAGAATGGCAGCAGGTGCGACTTTAAGCAGAACTACTGGTTGGGTAAATGGAACACTTCGTAAAAACGTTTCAACAGGAAATGCTGTTGTAAGAACTTATGAAATTGGTGACTCATTAAGATATACACCAGTAACAATAAATTTTGATACGGTAAAGGTTGCTGGCGATTTTTCAGTGAAGACTGATAGTGCTGCTGCTGAGGCTAATTTTGCAACTGCACCTATTGATAAAGCAAATTATATCAACCGCTATTGGGCGACTACAAGTGTCAGCCCTCTATCTTTTACCATTTACAGTGCAACATTTAATTATGTTGCATCTGATTTGATTGGTAATGCAAATGCTACAAATATTATTGCTGCATTGTATTCTTCAAATTGGGCTACAAATGGTTTAACTGTTGCAGGAACATATTCAAACACCATAAATTCTATTTCAACAACTGGTGATTTTATTTTGGGCAAATGTGGAAGTTTAGTAACGCCTACAGTTACAATTGCTGCGGCAACAGATACTATTTGTAATGGTAGTGTTACAACGTTTACCCCAGTTAGTACCAATGGCGGTTCAGCTCCGAGTTTTGGATGGTTTAAAAATAATCAAAGCCAAGGAACAGTTAATGGTGACGGAACAATAACTTTTGGAGCAAACACATTAAGCACTGGTAACAATGTTTTCAGTTGTGTAATGACAGCAAATAATCTTTGCCAAACAACAGGAACAGCTCATAGCAATACAGTTGTATTGTATGTAAAACAAAGCCCACTAATAGGCACATCAACAATAAACTCTGGTACACTTTGTACCATTGGAGCAACAACAAATGTTTACAATTCAAATACCCAAGGTGGTGGAGTGTGGAGCAGCAAAAACACAGCAGTTGCAACAGTTTCAACTGTTAATAGTGCATCAGGGGTAGTAACAGTAACAGGTTATGGTGTAGATACTTTAATTTATACCAAATCATTAAGCAATGGTTGTTCAGAAAGTAGATCAACTATATTATCAGTTGTTCAAGCAACATCACCAGGAACTATTACAGGAACCAATAGCATTTGCAAAGGCTTTACCACAACATTGGGTGGTGTAAGTGGTGGAATCTGGAGTACCCCATCGAGCAGTATTGCATCTGTAAACAGTGGTGGTGTTGTAACAGGAAACAGTGCAGGCGTTGCCACTATAGTTTACACAATAGCCAACAATGGTTGTAGTGGTGTATCAACTTACAATGTAACAGTAAATCCAACACCAACCATACCAAGTATGGGTTATGTGGCAGGTACGACAAATCCACAAACAGGAACAGGAGGAGCATTTTGTGTAGGCAAAACCTTTAAGGTAGTTGGAACTTCACTAATAGCACCAATAGTTGCTAATTTAACAGGTGTTTGGAGTAGCAGTGATACTGCATTGGTAAGTGCAACAGCAGCAGGCTCTGGCAACAACAGAGATACTGCTACAATAGTAATAAAAGCAGCAGGAACAGGAGTAGCATTAACTTATAAAGTTACTTCACCAGCAAGTTGTGTTAACAGTAGAGTTACAACATTTAATACTTCGGTAACTTGTCCATTTCACAGAGGAGGAACAATTAAAGAAGAATTGATGACAAATAGCGTACAATTTACACTTTATCCAAACCCTTCACATTCAACAGTGAGTTTGCAAGTTGAAAAGTTAGTAGGTTCTGGAACTATTGTAGTTACTGATTTGTATGGCAAACAAGTAAAAACACA
>JANYEP010000006.1 GCA_025363075.1 Chitinophagaceae bacterium
TGCCATTATTTATAACAGCAACCTGCGATTTTGATGCTTATGATGACCCTACAAAAATTTCTCTTGGACATAGTTTATTACTTAGCAATACAAATGGAGCAATTGGATTAATGGCTTCTACAAGGGTTGTGTTTTCTTCAAGCAATAGAATTATCAATGATAATTATTTATTAACTGCATTGAAGAAAAATATTAATGGTAAATATTTAACCCTTGGTGAAGCTATAAAGCAGGCTAAAAATATTTCTTCTCAAACTGCTGTAGATGTTATAAACACAAGAAAATTTGCACTTCTTGGCGACCCCGCAATAAAACTTTCCTTGCCAGAAATTACTGCACAAATAACTTTATTAAATGGAAATGGATTAGGTATCAACGACACTTTAAAACCATTGAAACAATACACTTTATCTGGCATCATTACCAACACCAATGGAAACATTTTAAGTAATTTTTCGGGTACTATTTATCCTACTATTTACAACCAGCCACAAACTGTGCAAACACTTGGCAATACACCACAAAGCCCTGTTACAAGTTTTAGTACCCAAAACAATATTTTATTCAAGGGAAAAGCATCTGTTACAAATGGCAATTTTAGTTTTTCCTTTAATATTCCAAAAGATGCAGGTGCAGCAATTGGCAAAGCAAAAATCAGCTTGTATGCAGATAATGGAAATACAGATGCAGCAGGGCTTTCAACACATTTTTATGTTGGTGGTATTACTGATAATTCAATTATTGATAACACACCACCAGTGATTAAAGCTTATTTGAATGATGAGAAATTTGTTAGTGGCAGTTTGGTAAATGAAAGCCCCATTTTACTGCTTAATTTATCCGATTCGTCAGGTATAAATACTTCTGGTTTAGGAATTGGACACGACATTGCTTTGGTTATTGATGGTAAAGAAACAAACACTATTGTACTAAACAGCTACTATGAAGCGTTATTAAATAGTTACAAGATTGGTTTGGTAAAATTTCAAATGCCAACTTTAAAGGAAGGCAAACATTTTTTAACAGTAAAGGTTTGGGATATTGCAAACAACTCAAGTACCGCTACCATTGAGTTTGAAGTGGCAAATGAGCAGCAGTTAGCTATTAAAAATGTATATAATTATCCTAATCCATTTACAAGCAAAACGGTATTTATGTTTGAGCATAATCAACCAAATCAGGATATGTTTGTGCAAGTAAATATTTATAGTGTTACTGGCAGGTTGGTCCATCAGATAAATAAAATGGTTAATACAACTGGTAATCTTTGTAACGAAATTTTTTGGGATGGAAAAGATAAAAACAATGAAAAATTAGCAAATGGTGTTTATATTTACACTATTATTGCAAACTCAAAGAATGGCAGAACAAGGAAAACCCAAAAATTATTTCTGCTATAATTAAGCCTTTAATGATTAAACATCTACGCTAATTTATTTACTGTTTCGTTTTATTGATTTATTTAAAAATGTATTTCTAATGAGAAAGCGTATTTTATTATGTAGTGTTATTGGTCTATCAATGTTTAGTTCTAAGCAAGTTGCAGCTCAAACAACTGTTTATGAACAACAGTATAATCCTCGTACAACAGCTGTTCCTTTTCTTCGTATTGCAGCAGATGCAAGATCTTCAGGTATGGGTGATATGGGCATTGCAACCACACCAGACGCCAATTCAAATTTTTGGAATTTGGCAAAATCAACTTTTTCAGAAAATAAAACTAACATTGGTTTTAGCTACGCTCCTTGGTTAAGAGCATTGGGTTTAAGCGATGTGTATTTAGCCACTTTGGGTTTTAATACAAAACTTAATGATGGACAAAGTTCCATTGGTGGTGGTATTAGATATTTTAGTTTAGGAAACATTCAATTTACTGATGGGAATGGGAATAGTTTAAATCAATTTACTCCAAGAGAAATGGCGTTTGATTTTGGTTATGCAAGAAAATTAAGCGACCGTTTAGCTTTGGGTGTTTCTCTTCGCTATATAAATTCCAACCTTGCATCTGGTACTTATGGTGGTGTAAGCTACAAAGCTGGCAATGCAATCGCTGGTGATATTAGTTTGTATTACGATGGTGTAACAGAAAAAAATGGTGGAGGTTTTGCTTGGGGCATTGCACTTTCTAATTTAGGTTCCAAAATGGGATACACAGATGATAATCAAAATAAAGATTATTTGCCTGCAAACTTTGGTGCGGGATTTAGATATACATCAGTAATTGACGAGGCTAATAAAATTCATTTTGGAATAGAAGTAAATAAGCTATTGGTTCCTGCACCACCTAATTTTTCTGACTCATTAACACAGGTTAACGCATTGACAGCCTACAGAAGCCAAGGTGTAATAACCAGTTGGGGAAAATCCTTTAGCGATGGTGGTGGTTTTGGAAAATCTCTACAGTTTTCTTTAGGTGCTGAATACTCTTATGACGACCAATTTTTTGCTCGTTTAGGATATTTTGGCGAAAGCGAAATTGAAGGAAATAGAAAGTATTTTACTGCTGGTTTAGGTATAAAGTATAATGTGATGGACTTTAATTTTTCGTATTTAATTCCATCTGGTTCTGGCATTACACAAAGTCCTTTAGCAAATACATTGCGTTTTGGAATTTCATTTAATTTAGATCCAGAAGAGACAAAATAATTTTAATTTATCAAACATAAAAAAGCCACAGATTTGCAGAAATTCTGTGGCTTTTTATTTCAGGAATACTATAAATACAATTTAAACTAAATAAAATGAGAATAGGCTCTGGCGTTGACTTTCATCAATTGGTAACAGGTAGATATTTATGGATTGGTGGCGTTAAAATTCCCCATCATAAAGGTGCATTAGGACATAGTGATGCAGATGTGTTGCTCCACGCTATTTGTGATGCCCTGTTAGGTGCTTTGGCACTTG
>JANYEP010000030.1 GCA_025363075.1 Chitinophagaceae bacterium
ACGCTGCATAAACGAGCTATAAATATTGCAAAAAACCTTCATTCCTTGTGTTGCCAAACCAGCACTTAGCGTTGCAGCGTGTTGCTCACAAATACCAACATCAAAAGCACGTTTGGGCATTTCTGCCATCATATATTTTAACGAGCATCCACTTGGCATAGCGGGTGTAACGCCCATTATTTTGTCATTTGCTTTTGCTAACTCAATCATTGTGTAACCAAATACATCCTGATATTTCATTGGCAAAGCCACTTCAATTTTCTTTTTATAAATTTCGCCAGTTACTTTATCAAACAAGCCTGGTGCGTGCCATTTAGTTTGGTCTTTTTCTGCTAAAGCATAGCCCTTCCCTTTAACTGTTACAATGTGCAGCAATTTAGGTCCAGGAATATTCTTTAAATCTTTTAAAGTATCAACAAGTTTGGTAATATTATGTCCATCAATAGGTCCAAAATACCTGAACTTTAATGCTTCAAACAAGTTGCTGCTTTGGCTTACAACACCTTTCACACTTGCTTCTAACTTGCTTGCCATACTGCGGCTAAAGTTTTTTCCAACAGGCAATTTACCCATCAAATTCCAAACTTCATCACGCATTTTATTGTATGTTGGGCTGGTAGAAATATCGGTTAAATATTCCTTTAAAGCACCCACATTTGGATCAATGCTCATACAGTTATCGTTCAATATAACCAGCAAATCACTATCAGCAACACCAGCGTGGTTCATTGCTTCAAAAGCCATTCCTGCTGTCATACTTCCATCACCAATTATTGCAACAGACTTTCTGTTTTCGCCTTTATATTTTGCAGCCATTGCCATACCCAAAGCTGCACTTATTGAAGTAGAAGAATGACCCACACCAAAAGTGTCATACTCACTTTCACTACGTTTAGGGAAGCCACTTAAACCCTTATATTTTCTATTGGTAATAAAATTATCCCTGCGACCTGTAAGAATTTTATGCCCATAAGCCTGATGTCCAACATCCCAAACCAATTGGTCGTATGGTGTGTTATAAATATAATGCAAAGCAACACTTAACTCAACAACACCAAGGCTTGCAGCAAAATGTCCACCGTGCACACTTACCACATCAATGATATACTGACGTAGTTCATCGCATACTTGATGTAATTGCTCACGACTTAATTTTTTTAAGTCAATAGGTGAGTTAATATTTTTCAATAATTCTCCTGCTTGTATTTGCATAGAAATAATTTGTGCAAATTTAGGGTTTTAACAAAGTGTAAACCATTCGTAAACATTAAAGAGTTTACAACTTATGAACAACCAAATCTATATTTACTTTATAACCTATCTTTTACATAAGTAATTTCTGTTTTACCATGTGGTGCAGGCTTGCCATTGGCATCAACATTTACGAACACCATTTTATCAATAGTAAGAATGCTTTCTCGAGTTAATTTATTTCTCACTTCACATCGCATTGTTAAAGATGTATTACCAAAATGTGTTGCCAAAATTCCAATTTCAATAATATCCCCTTGCTTGGGTGCAGATATAAAAACTATCTCAGATATAAATTTTGTTACCACGTGCCTATTCTCCAATTGAATTACTGCATATAGTGCAGCTTCCTCATCAATCCATTGCAAAAGTCTTCCACCAAACAAACTTTGATTTGGATTTAAGTCTTCGGGTTTCACCCATTTACGAGTATGAAAATTCATTTCTTGTTGCATAAAATTTTGTTTTAAAATACAAATATCAATGATTGGATTATAAGCAATTTCAGTTATTTTTTTAGTTTCTAAATTTTATCGCTACACTTGTATCCTAAATAAAAACGCTATGCTTACTCATTTTAAATGCTATACCAAAAAAGATGTTCTTGAGTTAACTAAGATCAGAAGATATGAAACTAAACTTGGTGAAAGAGTGCAGGTTGTATCGAGTGTGAGCGATATAGAAGCATCTTTAAAAAGCAGCAATGCAAAATTTGTTTTGTTTGGAATACCTGAAGATATTGGTGTCAAAGCCAATAATGGCGTAGGTGGAGCAGATACTTGCTGGCTACCTTTTTTGCAATCTTTTTTAAATATTCAAAGCAATTTATTTTTAGATGGCAGCGAAATTGTTGTGCTTGGTCATTTTGATTTCAGTGATGTGGTAAAATTAATTGAGTCAAATGCACACACGGATGAAGAAAGATTATCAGCATACCGACACGCTGTAACCATTGTAGATGCTGCTGTTGAGCAATTGATGCACTTGATTACACAAAATAAAAAAATGCCTATTGCCATTGGTGGTGGTCACAACAATGCCTACCCTTGTATTCGTGGTGCAGCAAAAGGTTGGCACAAAGCTGGTGTACTTGAAATAGCAGAAATTAATGCTATTAATTTAGATGCACACGCAGATTACAGACCACTTGAAGGAAGACATAGTGGCAATGGATTTAGATATGCCGAAGAAGATGGATACCTTGAAAAATACTGTATCATTGGGCTGCACGAAAATTACATCACACAAAATACCTGGATGGATATTGTAAATAATCCATTTGTAGATTGCATTACTTATGAGGATATTTTCATCCACGAAAAAAGAAATTTTATGCAAGCTGTTGCACACGCAGCTGGCTTTACAGAAGAAACCTTATGTGGCATTGAATTAGATTTGGATAGCATAGAACATACATTAAGCAGTGCTACAAGCCCTGTTGGCATTAGCACACAGCACGCTAGGCAATATATTAACTATACAGCAAGCACTACAAGACCAGCCTATTTACATATTTGTGAAGGGGCAACACAGTTGAATGATGGAAGGACAGATATACAAACAGGCAAGTTAATTAGCTATTTAGTAAGCGATTTTGTTAAGGCAATTTTGGATGTGTTGAATGATGTGGAAGATTAAATAATATTCACTTCTCTTTCCAATTCAACAGCAAATTTTTCAAAAATATTTTGTTTAATTTCTGTGCTTAAGTCGTAAATTTCTTTGCCAGTTGCATTGCCATAATTTACCAAAACCAATGCTTGCTTTGTATGGCAACCTGCGTCATTTTTTCTAAATCCTTTCCATCCACATTGCTCAATAAGCCAGCCAGCAGCAAGCTTATAATGCTTGTCAACATTGGGATACACAGGAATTGAAGGATATTGTGAAATGAGCTTTTTATAACCGTCCTCATCAACAACAGGATTTTTAAAAAAGCTACCTGCATTGCCAATTTCTTTTGGATTTGGCAATTTTGATGTTCTGATATTTACCACAGCTTGTGAAATGTTTTTAATGGAAAGCTCATTAAAATTCATCCTCTCCAACTCTTGTTCAATTGCTCCATATTTTATATTGAACGTAGGTTTTTTATTAAGCTTAAGTGTTACATTTAAGACAATATATTTTCCCTTTAATTCTTTTTTAAAAATACTTTCTCTATAGCCAAAAACACAATCATTTAGTTTAAATATTTCAATATTATTCGTAAAAATGTTCAATGCTTCTAATTCAAAAAAAACGTCTTTTAATTCCACGCCATAAGCACCAATATTCTGTAACGGAGCAGCACCAACGCTTCCAGGAATCAGGCTTAAATTTTCAATGCCTGCATAATTATTTTCAATGCAATATAAAACCAGATAATGCCACTCCTCTCCTGCTGCTGCTTTCACATAAAAAAAATCATCATCTTCATTTACCAATGAAATACCTTTCAGCTCATTTTTAATGATAATCCCAGCATAATTTTTTGTAAAAAGGAGGTTGCTACCTCCACCAATTATTAAATAAGGGAAATTTTTTTGTTTAGAAAAATCAAGGACTTCTCTCAGTTCTTCAACAGTTGAAACTGCTGAGAATATTGCAGCAGTAGCTTCAATCCCAAAAGTATTGTAAGGCTTTAGAGGAACATTTTTTTGTAGATTCATTCAGTAATATTTATAAAAAAATATTTTACAATTAATAAATTATCCCCTGCTATAGTTTGGTGTTTCTTTAGTAATATCTACATCGTGAGCGTGGCTTTCTTTCATTCCAGCATTGGTAATTTTTATAAAACTTGCCTGCTTCAATTCTTCAATATTCCTCGCTCCACTATATCCCATTCCTGCCCTTAATCCTCCTACAAATTGATAAACAATTTCGCTCAGGAAACCTTTGTATGCAATTCTACCTTCAATACCTTCTGGTACAAATTTCTTAGCATCATTTTCTCCAGCTTGAAAATATCTATCTCCACTACCTTGGCTCATAGCACCTAAACTTCCCATTCCACGATACTCTTTAAACTTGCGACCTTCATAAATAATTGTATCGCCAGGGCTTTCTTCTGTACCTGCAAAAATGCTCCCCATCATCACTAAATCTGCACCAGCAGCAATAGCCTTTACGACATCACCAGTGTATCTGATGCCTCCATCTGCAATCAATGGAATACCTTTAGGCTTCAACGCTTTTGCAGCATCCATAATAGCTGTAAGCTGTGGTACGCCTGCACCTGCAACTATTCTTGTAGTGCAAATAGAACCTGGACCAATACCCACTTTCACAGCGTCTGCACCAGCATCTGCCAATGCTTTTGCACCTGCTGTTGTTGCAATGTTTCCTGCAATAACGGGCAAGTCTTTAAAATTCTTTTTTAGTAAAATAAGTGCATCAATAACACCTTTGCTATGGCCATGGGCAGAATCGAGTGTAACAATATCTACACCCACTTGTCGCAATGCATCAGCTCTATCCAGCAAATCATTTGTAATACCCAAAGCAGCACCAGCAAGCAATCTACCAAAAGCATCTTTAGAAGAGTTCGGATAATTATTGATTTGCTGAATATCCCTGTAAGTAATCAAGCCAATCAACTTCCCTTGCTTATTAGTTACTGGTAATTTTTCAATTTTATATTGTTGTAAAATTTTTTCAGCTTTCTTTAAATCTGTTCCTTCAGGTGCAGTGATAAGATTTTCTTTCGTCATTACCTCTTCAATAGATTTTGATTTGTTGTTTACCTCAAAACGCAAATCTCTATTGGTAACAATTCCAAGCAATTTACCATTGTTGTTTACTATAGGAATACCGCTTATTTTATTTTCTTTCATTATCCTGAAAGCATCTGCCACTGTAGCTTTCACACTAAGTGTAATAGGGTTGAGTATCAAACCATTTTCGCTTCGTTTTACTTTACGAACCTGTGCAGCTTGCTGCTCAATACTCATATTTTTATGCAAAATACCAAGTCCACCTTCTCTTGCAAGTGCAATAGCCAAACCAGCTTCAGTAACAGTATCCATTGCAGCAGATAGAAAAGGAATATGCAGTTTAATTTTTTTTGTAAGGTGTGTAGAAACATCAACCTCTTTGGGAAGAACATTGCTGTATGCAGGAGCAATTAAAACGTCATCAAATGTAAATCCATCAATAATGGTTTTGTCTTTGCTGAAATTTGCAGAATTTGTTTTTTTTATTGTTGCCATAGGCAAAGGTATTTGACCAAATTAATTTTCAAAATTAATTTTCAAAAACAGTCAAAACATTGATTTTTTTGGGGCTAAAAAACACAAGTTTATTTAAAACTTTTCTTAGCAAAACCTAACAATGCAAGTATGTTTGCGGTTGTTAGTAAATTTATTTTTAAAAAGTTGTAGCAATGGTAAAATTTTTTCATCTGCTTTTATTTTGCTTTATTCTTGTTTTTGCAAAAGCACAAACACACCATTTTATTTATATAGAAAATTTATATAAACAACCTTTTAGTGTTCAATTTAATGGCAAAAAATTTGAAAGTAATAGCAAAAATTTCGTTATAGTCTCTAAGCTTGAAAACGGTTTACACACTTTTAAAATTATCACAGAATTCAATAAAATCAACACTTTCAGCATAGATGTAGATGGAAACGATTTAGGATTTACGCTTAAGAAAAATACAAATGATAGTTGGAGTTTATTTGACATTAATCGTTTTACAATTATTGAACAAGACACTAAAGAAGAACTTGTAACTAAACCCATTGAAAAGAAGATTGAAACACCAAAACAAAAAAACATTGACTCCAATTTAGCATTTGTTAACGTATCGCAAAAAGGTGCTTCAAAATCAGTTGTAAAGAAAATTTCACAAAGTGAAAAGAAAGGCGGTTTGGAAGAAATATACATCGATTCAAGTAGCAAAAAAATTGACACTATTTCTATTTTTATACCTTATAACACAATAGTAGCAAGCGATACCGTGAGAGAGGCAAAAGCACAACCAGCCATTGAGCAAAAAATGAATAGCAACAATATTGATGTTGCCCACCCTGTTGCCAATAATTGCACTGCTGTTGCAACAGAAAGAGATGTTTCTTTTTTTAGCAGTCAAATTCAAGCTGCATTAATGCTGAAACAAAAACTTAAAGTAGCAGGTTCTGTATTAAAAGAAAAATGTTACACAACAAACCAAATAAAAAGATTAGGTGTTTTATTTTTAAACGAAAGTGGCAAATTTAATTTTTACAGACTTGCCCGAACATCTGTTTCTGACATAGCAAATTTTTATTCGCTTGAAAAAGAGTTTAAAGACGAGACATTGAAAAAAGAATTTATGGCATTAATAAATCATCAATAAAAATGCCTCGCTATTTTTTAGAAGTTTCATACAAAGGCACTAATTACAGTGGATTTCAGGTGCAGCAAAATGCCAACACTATTCAAGCTGAGGTTGAGAAAGCGTTACAGATTTTGTTTAAGCAAAGATTTGAATTAACAGGCTCTTCACGCACTGATGCAGGTGTTCACGCACTACAAAATTTTTTTCATTTTGATACCAATATTTTAATTGGGCAAAAAAATGTTTACAACCTCAATGCAATTTTACCAGACGATATTGTTGCAAAAAATATTGTTGAAGTAAGCAATGACAAACATTGTCGTTTTGCTGCTGAAAGTAGGGAATACAAATATTTTATTTACACAAACAAAAATCCATTTGTAGAAGACAGAGCATATTATCTTCCCTACAAATTGAATATTGATTTATTGCATCAAGCTGCTGAAATTTTAAAGCAATATCAAGACTTTACATCTTTCTCAAAAAAACATACACAAGTAAATAATTTCAATTGCAATATTTTTATTTCTCAATGGCTTTTTGAGGGTGATTGTTTAGTATATAATGTGAAAGCAAATCGTTTTTTAAGAGGAATGGTTCGTGCATTGGTAGCAACAATGTTAAAGGTTGGCAAAGGGCAAATAAGCATTGCAGAATTTAAAAAAATTATAGAAGCAAAGGATTTTGCTAGAGCATATTTTGACACGCCTGCACACGGATTATTTTTAGTGAAAGTTGATTACGATAAATAATTTTAAAAGAAAATGTCAACAGTAATTATTCATCCATCAACAATACAAGGAACGCTGAAATCCCCACCATCAAAGAGTTGTATGCAAAGGGCGTGTGCTGCTGCATTATTGAAAAATGGCGAAACGATTATTGAAAATTTTGGAATCAGCAACGATGATAATGCAGCTATTGAAATTATAAAACAGCTTGGGGCAAGTGTTGAAATAAGTGATGAGCAACTAATAATAAACAGTAATTTTTCAAAATTAAAACTTGAAAATATTTTATTAAACTGTGGCGAAAGTGGTTTGTCATTAAGAATGTTTACGCCCATTGCAGCATTACTGAATGAGGAGATAACAATTACAGGAAGTGGTAGTTTACTTAATCGTCCCATTGATTTTTTTGAAAATATTTTACCACATTTAGGCGTTAAAGTTGAAGCAACAAATAACCAACTACCTATCAAAATAAAAGGTTCACTTCAACCAAAAAACATAGAAATTGATGGCTCATTAAGTTCACAATTTCTAACTGGATTACTATTTGCTTACTCATATAAAAATGAGGATGCAACTATTAAAGTAAATAATCTGAGAAGTAAACCATACATAGATTTAACGCTACAAGTTTTAAAAGATTTTGGAATGAATGTTCCGACAAATTTGAAATATGAAACGTTTATTTTTCAACCAACAAAGCAATTAACCAATAAGACAATTAACTACACAGTTGAAGGCGATTGGAGCAATGCAGCTTTTTTATTAGTTGCAGGTGCAATTGCTGGAAGTATTGCTGTTACTGGATTAGACAGCAATTCAACACAGGCTGACAAGAAAATTTTAGAAGTATTAAAGCAATGCAATTGCAATGTAAACATTAGCAATAACAGTATCACAATTGCTAATAAAAATTCGCTTTCTGCATTTAATTTTGATGCAACAGATTGCCCAGATTTATTTCCACCACTGGTTGCACTATCATCTTACTGCAACGGAACATCAATAATATCAGGCGTTTCAAGGCTTTTACATAAGGAAAGTAACAGAGCAATTACGTTGCAACAAGAGTTTGGAAAAATGGGTGTTGAAATTATTTTACAAGATGATGAGATGTTAATTAAAGGTACAGGTGAAATGAAAGGAGCAACTATTAACTCGCACAACGACCATAGAATTGCGATGGCTTGTGCCATTGCTGCTTTAAAAGCAAATGGGCAAACAGTTATTGAAAATGCTAATGCTATTGATAAATCTTATCCAGGTTTTTATGAAGATTTAAAAAAAAATGGAGCAAAAATTTCTTTGAAATAATTTTTGCAACACTGCAACCATTGCTTCTCTTTTTACGTCTTGAATGTTATATAGGTACTATTGCAATAATTGAATTCAATCATATCAATACTCGAACAATGTCGCAAGCAAGACAGAATCAGCCAGAAATGGGTGTATGAAAACTATTTTGCGTATGCCCTAAAGATTGCTTTTAGGTACTGTGATGTTTACAATGAGGCTGTTGATATTACCAATGATTCTTTTGTCAATATTTTTAAATCAATAAACCAATTTAGGTTAGATGATACTGAAAATGCAGTAGAATCAAGGTTTAGAGGCTGGTTGCGAAAAACTGTAATTAACAAATCAATAGATAAATATAGAAGTGCCAAGGAAAAAAAAATGGTGTTTTACGATTTCACAGAAGAAGTTTTTAATACTACTGATGATGGAAATCAGGCTGACTCATTAGTGCTTTATAAAGAGATGATAGTTCATTTAAAACAATTGCCATTGATGTATCAATTAGTTTTTAATATGCAGG
>JANYEP010000067.1 GCA_025363075.1 Chitinophagaceae bacterium
CACTACAAAACTATTTGTGAAATTGTTGATGGTGATATTAGTGCAGAAGTGCTTTCAACTACTTACGCTGAAATGGTAGAAGAAGGAAAAATATTAGCTGCAATTCATCCAAATATTGTGGTGAAAATACCAATGATAAAAGATGGTATAAAAGCTATTAAATGGTTTAGTGATAATGGTATCAAAACCAATTGCACATTGATTTTTAGTGCTGGTCAGGCTATACTTGCTGCAAAAGCTGGTGCAACTTATATTTCTCCATTTATTGGTAGAATTGATGATAGTGGTTGGAACGGTGTTCAACTGATTGAACAAATTGCCAACATCTACGCCATTCAAGGATATGAAAGTGAAATATTAGCTGCATCAATTAGAAATGCAAACCATATTATTCAATGTGCAGAAGCTGGTGCAGATGTTTGTACTTGCCCATTAGACTCAATTTTAGGGTTA
Source organism: Chitinophagaceae bacterium (assembly GCA_025363075.1). GTDB lineage: Bacteria > Bacteroidota > Bacteroidia > Chitinophagales > Chitinophagaceae > CAIVPM01. Next base: position 454 of record JANYEP010000067.1, read on the forward strand.
TTAAAACATCCTTTAACAGATATTGGATTGGCTAAATTTATTGAAGATAGCAAAAAAATGTAATGCTTCTAATACTCGGAAAATAGCGTTTCCATTGTATTTGAAAAATGATTTATAAATTCGTAAGAGAGAGCGTAGTAAACAAACTTGCTCTCTTTTTTTGTGCTTACAAATCCTGCTTTTCTCAATACAGCTAAATGTTGCGATGCAACTGCTTGTTCCATTTTAAAATGATTGAAAATCTCTGTTACTTTCATTCTTTTATTTTCATCAATTAGCTTTATTATTTCTTGCCTCAATGGATGATTAATAGCACGCAAAATATGCAGGGCTTTTTTTGCTTTTAAAGAGTCAAATTCAATATTTATTTTTTCATTTTTAAAAGCTATGATATGTGCAGAGTTGGGCATTAACAATCAATTAATACTCAAAAATAATGTTAAATAAAATTATAAACTCAAAATCGATAAACCCCCCAATATCTCATCCCCCTATCTTCGCGACCAAATTTTTTATATGAGTAACAGAACATTTACAATGGTAAAACCTGATGCAACTGCAAAAGGAAATACAGGAGCAATTATCAATGATATTATTGCTGGTGGATTTGCAATAAAAGCAATGAAGTGGGTTAAATTAACTCCAGCTCAAGCAGGAGAATTTTATGCTGTACACAGCGAAAGACCTTTTTATGGTGAGCTTGTTGAATTTATGAGTAGTGGACCAATCGTTGCAGCAATCTTGGAAAAAGAAAATGCTGTTGCAGATTTTAGAACCCTTATTGGTGCTACTAATCCTGCACAGGCAGCTGAAGGAACAATCAGAAAAAAATATGCAGCGTCAATTGGTGAAAATGCAGTACACGGTAGTGATAGCGATGAAAATGCAGCCATCGAAGGAGATTTCTTTTTCTCTAAACTTGAGAGATTTTAATTTAAAATGACCTTAATAAAAAAGCTGCAACTTCTATAAAATTTGCAGCTTTTTTATTTGAATAATATAAAATTTCACCTTACTAAATCAGCTTTATAAAAGGAAATTTTAGTTTGATTTCAAACAAGCTTCCATCTGGTATAACTGTATTTTTATATGGAAGAAATAAAATTGTTGTGCCAAGAAAAAAGATGAGGTAAAAAATTATACTTGGCATCCAGGCATCAAAATCATTATCTGCTCTTGAATAGCTTGGATAAAAACTAAAATACTTTATTGGAATATTTGTGAATTGTTTTGGTCTTGCATTTCTCGTAAAATATTCATTATATAAAACACCATCTACAATATACTCAACACCAATATAACCACCATTATCGCTGTTTTTGTATCGTTCAGGAAATGAAACAATTCTGCCTTCAACTGTATCTGCAAAAAGCCACAAACACTGATATAAAACTAACAAACAGATTATTAATGTTTGCAGTAATAAATATGTTTTTGGTTTAGTGAGTATCATTTATTTTTTTTGAGAAAAAATTTCAGCGATCATACATCTTGCACTACCACCACCAATGGTTTCAATAGTTTTAATATTAAGTGGTACGAGTTCACAGTATGCTTCAATTGTTTGCTTTTGAGATGCATCTAAACTATCAAAAGAAGATTTTGACAATGCTAAAATATTTTTATCAGCACCTTTCAATTCAAGCATATTGCCAGCAAAATGATTCATTTGCTCGAAACTAATATCAATTATTTTTTTGTTGGATTTAGTAATGCAATCAATTACTGATTTTCTTTCATCAACATTTGCAATACTGCTCAAACACATAACTACAAAGCTTTTTCCTACACACATCATTACATTTGTATGATAAATTTCCTTGCCATTTTCATCAAGAGCAAAAAAGTAAATTGGTGTATAATTTATTTTCTTACAAAGCTCAATCAACAAATCTTTATCTGTTCTTGGCGACAAGCAAGCATAAGCAATCTTGCTATCGTGGTCAAATACAATACTGCCAGTTCCTTCTAAAAATTTATTCTCAGCTTCATAGTTTGATAAGTCAATAATATTATTGATTATATAATTATTTTTTAACGATTCAACAATATCCAACCTTCTTTCATACCTTCTGTTTACGGCAAACATTGGGTATAAAATAACTGTTCCATCAGGATGAAAAGTTACCCAATTGTTAGGAAAAATTGCATCAGGTTTTTGAGGCGTTGGAGTATCATCAACAACGTTTACATTAACACCTTTTGATTTTAATGTTGTGGCAAATGATTCAAATTCATTAAAGACTTTTTGTTTAATTTCTTCTGCAGAATCTGTAACAACATTTTGAAACGCATTAGAATCAGCAGTTTCAGCATTAAATACAAAATTTGATGGTCTTACTAAAAGTATATTATTTGTTGTTTGCATAAATATTTCTTTAATCTCTAAGCAATGGCATACTCATACAATGCGATCCACCTCTTGCTCTTGAAAGTTCATTGGAAGGCAACAAAATCAAGGTGTTTTGAATGCTATTAATCAAAACATCTGTCTCAGTATTTGATAAAGTTGCTGTATCATTTGTAAAAGCATTATTTACAAATCTTTTGCCTAAAATGAAATCGTATAAATCTTCTACATGAAGAATATGCTTTAAATCCATTTCTTCATCTTTTGTATTTTTTCTATACTGAAACCTTATTTTATTAGCTTCAACTAAAAATTCAATAAATCCTTTATAGTTAGAAACATTACTATTTGTGTCCAACATTTTTTCGTTGAAATGGTTTGCAGTTCTACTATTTCTATCATAACCAACAGCAACACCAGATTTTAGAATTAGCAAATTACAAGCATCTGTCCATTGTTCTCTTTCGTCATAAGGAGGGTCGCCTGCACCACTATAAACAAAATTAACTTTTCCTTCTACACCAAAATCGTTTTTACTAATTTGTTGCAACAAATCTTCCAAACCCTTTGGTGCTGCTGTATACAGAGGATGCCCGACTTTACTGTTTTCTTGATGCAATAAAAAATCAAGCTTTTTAAACTTGCCTTTTAAATCTCGTTTTTTTAAAACAATACTATCATTTTCTTCTTTTGTTAAAACTTCATTGTTTCTTTTGTCTTTTAAAACATCATACTCTTTTTTCAATTTCAATCCTTCTTCGTTTAAATAAAATTGAAAAATTGTTACCTCTTGCTGCCTTTCATTTTCGCTAAAAGATTGTTGATTTAATTTGTTTAAATACAATTTTTCTTTCCAATATTTTGCCTCTTGTTTTGTTTGCCACACCTCAGACAAAGGACTATGAATAACCCACAAGTCCTCTCTAATATGACTCAACACCGTATCAATGTGCATTTGAGAACGCTTTGCCGAAATTTTAATCACTGTTATCATTTCAATTCCTGTGTCTTCCCAAAATATACGGTTTATAAGCTTTTGAATGGCATAAGGCGAGGTTCTTTCTGTGCATCCAATCATCAAATGTTTGGGGCTAATCATCATAACATCACCACCTTCATAAGTAACTTCTCTGTTGTGTTGTTCTTTTTCTTCTATTTGAAAAAAGTCATCATCTTCTGAAACATTCAAAATTTTAAACTGCTCTTTATCATCTTTAAAAAGAAAATTTTCAGCAATAAAACGCATCAAAACAACCTCACGCTTTCTTATGTAAAATTTGGGTTTTGTTATAAGTAAATAGTTGCCAATCGTAACACCAATATCTCTTGTAAAGATAAAATTTGGAACAGGAGGAAAAACAAAACGAGCATCTTCACCTTCCAGTTTAACAATCTTCCCATTTTTAAATTGATGCTCTAACTTCCCTGTTAGCAAGGCTTTCACGATGTCACTGTATTTTGTATCATCAGTTTTACCAGCTTCTAACAACTCTAGTAAATCCCTTTTTCTAAAAGGATGCACACCTTCTATAGCACAAATGCTTTCCACCAAAAATGCAGCTTTTATGGGCTGGGTTTTAAATAGATATTGCAATAAATATTGTGTATCAATTACAGCCTCGTTTTCTATATTGTCATCATCAACATAATAACCTTTTTTTTCTGGATTATTTTCAAATGATTTAATGCCAGTAGCTTCATCTTTTGTTGGTCTTTTAGAATTTTTATCCAAAGCAAATTCACCATTTGCTGTAAATAATTTTTTACTATCAAGAAATAATAGCAACAACATTTGATAACGAGAATATTCTTCCTGAATTTTATCTATGTCAACAATATCATCATACAACCAATCGTGTAGTTTGCTTGTAGGCACGCTGCCAATACCACCATCTGGGCTGTGAACTAACAACCTTTTTAGTTTTCCTATTTCTGAAAATACGCTAATGTTCATTGTGTGTTTATTAAGATTTTATTTGGCACGAGCGAAACCAAATTGTTTGAGGCTTGCTTATAGATTGGCTATAGCATTGAATAACGAAACCCTGCAAGCAACGCTGCAAATATAGAATGATGTTACAAACAGTTGTTAGTTTACAAAAGTTTAATGCGAAGAAATTAAAAAAATAAAATGACAGATTATATTTATTTCCAACCTTCACAAACACTTACAGGCAATTTACCTTTTGGTATAAATTTTCGTTGCAAAATGTCTGCTGCCTTCTTTTCTATAATATCATTATCCTCGTAGCAGGCAATTAAATTTTTTGCGTTGCAAATATTTTTTATAGCGTAAGGATTGCCAAAAAATAAAGAAATACAATTGTTGTTTTGTGCAAATTGTTGTAGCAAATAAATTGCAGCTGTATCTAATCCAAAATTATTTGCTGGGCGACGATTGTATTGATGAACACTTATTATAACTGCATCATATTTTTTCAATTTCGTGCAAGAATCAATGATATTATTTGCCAAATCATATTTTGCCTTTGTTCCACTGAATACAGTGCCAGTGCGAGGTTCAATAGAATCTCTTATTACATAAGTTTCAGAAAAAGTATTACTATAATAATAAATATCTGCATTGTAATCTTGCTTCATTCGTTTAGCAAATTCATTCTCTTTTCCATTACCAATAACAATGTGTGCAACACGTGGCAACACATCATAAGGATTGTTAATATAGCTTATCGGAATAATATTTTTATTTTCTTGTTTCACCAATGTGATGGCATCTTCTGCAACTTGATTAACCAAATTGTTTGTTTCTTTATTTAAATCAGCAGTTAAATTTTTTACATCAATGAATTGTTTTTTGTAAAGCCCCAAGTTATATTTTGCTAATAACACTTTTTTTACACTTGCATACAACTGTTGCTGGCTAAGGGTTTTATTGGCTAAGGCTTTTTTTATTTGAAAAATACTGCTATCAATTTTTTCTGGTAAACAAAGCAAATCGTTGCCTGCAATTATTGATTTTGCAGCAGCTTCACCACTTGGAAAATATTTTGTAATACCCTGCATTTCCAATCCATCAGTAATAATAAGACCCTTGAATTTCAACTTTTTTTTCAATAAATCTGTTACAACTTTTCTTGAAAGTGAAGTTGGTAAATGTGCTGTTGTGTCAAAAGCAGGAATAGAAAGGTGTGCTGTCATTACACAACCAACATTGTTTTTTATTTGTTGTTTAAATGGATACAACTCAAGTGTATCAAGGCTTTTGAATGATTTATTTATTACTGGTAAATCTAAATGACTGTCAACTGCAACATCACCATGCCCAGGAAAGTGCTTTGCACAAGCCATAACACCTTCTTCTTGCAATCCTTTAGAGTATAGAATAGCATAGCTGCTTACCTTATTTTTATTTTCACCAAAACTTCTATCGTTAATCACAGGGTTTTCTGGATTATTATTTATATCGACAACAGGAGCATAGTTTAAATGAATGCCCATTCTCCTGCATTGTTGTCCAACTGCTTTGCCAATTGCATAAACTACACCTTCATTTTGCATTGCACCCAACATCATATTTTTGGGAAAAAGGTCAACGCTATCAAGTCTCATTCCTAATCCCCACTCTGCATCAATGCTAATAAGCAATGGGGTTTTAGCAATACTTTGATAATAATTTGTGAGGTTTGCCTGGCGAACAGGACCACCTTGAAAAAAGCATAATCCACCAACATTATATTTTTTTATTCGATTCACTACTTCATTAATATGTTCTTGTCCAAGATTGCTGTGAGCCCTGATAATAAAGAGTTGTGCAATTTTTTCATCATCAGATAAAGCGTAAAAAACACTGTCAACCCAATGGTTTGCTTTTTTACTTTTCTCTAAAAATTTTTGTGCAGCTAATTGCTGCACTAAAAAAATTGCAACAAGAAATAGACATTTTTTCATTGTGTGAATATATGTAAAACAAAAACCACCTGCATTGCAGATGGTTTTTGAACTTGATGTTGTTAATTATTTCGTTTCTTCTTCTTCAGCTGGTGCTTCAGATAATTTGATTTCAATTTTATGCTCTTTAATTATCTTAAACCATTTTACCATTTTTTTTCTGTCGCTATCATACACTCTATCAAAATCCATTTTAGGAAAAATATTTTTAAAATACTCTTTGGTTACTTTTGAATCTTTCTCATTAGGAAGTTCATCACTGTTGCTTTCCATTGCATTAAACACCTCAATAAGATTCACGTTTTCTCGTGTTGTATAAATTTCAATATTCTCAATTTGAGAAAAACTGTGTACTCTATTGCTTGCAAATTTGGTTGTGCCATCCTCTAAAGAGCGAACCAATGCACCATCAGATTTACTACTAATTAATTCATAAAGCCCCGACATTCCTGTAACTGATATAAGTCTGTTGTAATCCATAATTTTAAATTGGTCGCAAATGTAGTGGACTGAAGTTGATGTGCAAAGACAAAATATTCTCTATGCAACTGTGATTTTTTGTTTTTTATTTTTCCAAAACTTCCATCCTATCAGCATAAATAAAAAAATACAAATAGCACTTGTGAGAATATAAAGCAAATTGTAGTTGCGAATGATATAAGAGCGAATTGAAATTTTATCAGCTTTCTCTTTGCCCATAAAAAAATTGAGCATTGATTTTATTGCAGGGCCAATAATTTTTATTTTATTCCAATTGGTATAGCTGACACCAGCATAATTATATTCTAATGGATAATTCTTTGGCAATTGTTTTTTATAAGTTTCAAAATTTTTATGTACCTCATCAAAACTTGCAAAATTGCCAATGGAATCTTTAAAGTATAAATCGTATAGTGGGTCTAAAACAACCCACTTGCCTTTTTTATTGGCTTCAATTACTATGTGTCCACCAGGTTGACCATTAACAACCATTTGTGCAAACCGAATTTTAAAATTATTCGACTTTAAAATTCTACCCAAAATAGTTGAGGCACTACCACAAGCACCATTGCCTGTCATTAAGTCAACTGTTGTAGGATGAAAAATTTGTGCTTTCCATCCTTCAATTTCTTGATTTTTAAAAACCTCTAAACGATTGTGTTCAAAACTATTTGCAATATTTAATGCTCTCACAAAAAAAGTATCATCATTATTTTTTCCAATACTATCTTTTACAATGTAGTCAGAGATGGCGGCAAAAATTTCTGACTCATAGGTTGATTCTGTTTTGAAATACATAGCAGAAGCTAAGGAGAAACCTGCAAAAAAAAATAGGAGGTATATATTGGTGAAAATCGTAAATACTTTTTTAATAAACCTCATTGCTTTGCTACGTTTTGATTTGAAGTTTTAGG
>JANYEP010000069.1 GCA_025363075.1 Chitinophagaceae bacterium
CAAGTTTGCAAAATGCAAGCAAAATTGTTAATGGAAAAAGTGATGAATTATTAAAATCACTCGATGGATTGGAGAAAGACGCCAAAACGCACGATAAAGCTATTGTTTGGAATCCTTTAGCAAAAAATGCAAAAGCAATGGCTGATGTTGTTGTAAAAGAGATAGAAGATTTAAAGCTTGAACTTAAAAAAGAAGCTGGATTAGGTAAAATGGGTAAAGATGAAAAAACAGGAGAGGATCGCTTTAAAGATGATGATTTAGAAGCTGCCACTCGTTTGTTCTCAGAACCTCCTCCAATTGGTAAAGGACAAGGTCCAATAATTAAGCAAAAAATCGAAGATTTGAAAGCTAAATTATTAGCTCTTAATCCAGAAATTGGAGCTGCTTTGGCTACTTCATTGCCTATTGATATGACTACACCAGGTAATAAAGATTGGTCTCAAACATATTTTCATATGACACCAACTGTTGCTGCTTTAACTATTTTGAGTAAATTTCAAAATGATATACAAAATAGTGCTTCACAAGTTGTAGAATTTTGCCATAGCAAAGTAGGTGAAGTGAAAATAGTATTTGATAACTACATACCTTTAATAGGAACTAACTCAACTTACCTAATGCCAAATGATGAGTTGAGAATTACTGCTGGTATTGGAGCTTATAGTAAAGCTGCTAATACTACTCATATTACAGTTGATGGTTCTCCTACAACACTTTTACCAGATGGAACTTATGAATATAAAACTAAGCCGTCTGCTGTGGGAAATGGAACTAAAAGAGTACATATTGAATACTTTAACCAAGCAACAGGAAAACCTGAAACTAAAGATGTTGAAGTTAAATATACAGTAGGTTCTCCAACAGGTGTAACTGCAAGTGCAGAAAAAGTAAATGTACTTTATTTAGGTCTTGAAAATCCTATCAAAATCTCTGGTGGAACAAAAGGTGCTGAAGCTATACAAGCAAGTATTGATAATGGTACTATAACAAAAGGTGAAGGTGGATTATTTATTGCAAAACCTGCAACTGCTGGAAAATCTGTAGTTAATGTTACTGTTGATGGAAAATCAACTCCATTTAACTTTCCTGTAAAAAGAATTCCCAGCCCAACTCCTATGGTGGGTGCTTATGGTGGTGGTAGTGTTGCTGTTAACGCTTTTAAAGCAAATGTTGGTATTCGTGCTGATATGGGTGACTTTGTTTTTGAAGGTGTTAAATACAGTGTAGTGAACTACACTATTGTATGTACAGGTAGAGGCTTTGAAAGTACAGGTCCTAAATTTGCTGTTGTAAACGGAGCTTATTTTACTCCAGAAGTTAAAGGGTATATAGAAATGTGTAAAGGCGGTTCTTCTGTTCTAATTACTGATATCACAGTTGAAGGTCCAGATGGTAGAAGAAAATTACCTGGTTCTATGGCGTTTAATTTGACAAACTAATTTTATATGCAAAAAACATCATTTAAGATTGTAGTACTGAGTTTATTTGTTAGCATTTTGTGTAGTACGAATGTTTCTGCACAAGGCAAGAAGAAAGCTCCTGCAAAAAAATCAACTAACTCAAGTGCTAATCCATTTGGTGGAGGTGGAGCAACTCCAGCTGCACCATCAAGTGCAAATCCATTTGGTGGAGGTGGTACAACTCCAGCGGCTCCTGCAAATGCAAACCCATTTGGTGGAGGTGGTGCAAGTTCTAAAACTACAGGTGGTGCAAATCCATTTGGTGGTGGAGGAAGTTCAGCACAACAAGGAGGAAATCAACCACCTGCTAATAGACCTGCTAATGGAAAAATACCAATTAATATAATTCCTTCTGCGACTTCAAATCCATTATCTGATAGTATTAAGCCCTCTTTGAGAAATGAGAGTGCAATTATTTTTAATGTTAAAGATAGAAATCCATTGCCCTACGATGACATTAGAGAAGATGATGCTATTTATAGACAAAAACTTTGGGAGATAATTGATGCCCGTGAAAAAATAAATGAACCATTTACTTATGGTGAGGATAATGGAAGTCAATTATTTTTTTCCATTTTGTTTAAAGCTATAGTAGAAGATTCAGTAGTAGCTTTTGAAGACGATAAATTTAGAAAGCCATATATTGATATAAATAAATTTAAAGCAAGATTTTCTGGAGGAACAGATACTACTGATGTTGAAGATCTTGACAGAAATATTATTGGTAGGGATGTAAGAACAAGGGAGTTTCCTATAGATTCTGTATATGAATTTATGGTGATGAAAGAAATTATTTTCGATAAAGAAGCTTCTCGTTTAGTTCATAGAATTATAGGTATTGCCCCAATGGGACCAACTATTTTGCCAAGTGGTAAAGTTATTCCTGGTCCACACTTTCCTTATTTTTGGGTTTATTATCCAGATATGAGAAAAACGCTTGCGAAAAAACAAGTGTACAATGGAAAAAATATGGGTGCAAGAATGACTTGGGAAGATTATTTAGAAAATCAACATTTTAGTTACTACATAGTTAAAACTTCAATGGATAATCCAAAAGATCAATGGTTAAAGGAGTATGTAAAAGATCCTTTATTCAGATTATTGGAAGGCGATAAGATTAAAGATAAAATATTTAATTACGAACAAGGTCTTTGGGCATATTAATAAGTTCAAAAATTATTTTAAAAGCTCTGCAATTTTGCAGAGCTTTTTTTTGTGGCTATTTTTTACAAGCTACTTTTGTCAACCTAAAAATATTATTTATGAGTTTAATTGTTGTGGGTTCTATGGCTTTTGATGCTATCGAAACTCCTTTTGGAAAAAGTGATAAAATTGTTGGTGGTGCAGCTACATATATTGCTTGGTGTGCAAGCAATTTTTGTAAAGTAAATCAAATTAGTGTTGTTGGTGGAGATTTTCCACAAACAGAATTGGACGCTTTATCTGCTCGTGGAGTTTCGTTTGAAGGGCTACAAATAAAGAAAGATGAGAAATCATTTTTTTGGAGTGGGAAGTATCATTTGGATATGAATAGTCGTGATACATTGGTTACAGAATTGAACGTTTTAGCAAACTTTACACCAGTTGTGCCTGAAAGTTACCAAGATTGTGAGTTTTTAATGCTTGGAAATCTTGATCCTAACGTTCAAAGAAGTGTTATAGAACAATTAAAAACCAAACCCAAATTGATTGTGCTTGACACAATGAATTTTTGGATGGATATAATGTTGGATGAATTAAAGAAAACAATTAGTATGGTTGATGTGCTAATGGTAAATGATAGTGAAGCAAGACAATTAAGTGGAGATTATTCTTTGGTTCGTGCTGCAAAAAAAATTATGGCAATGGGTCCAAAATATTTAATTATTAAAAAAGGAGAACACGGTGCTTTATTATTCCACGAGAATAATGTGTTCTATGCACCAGCATTACCTTTAGAAGAAGTTTTTGACCCAACAGGTGCAGGAGATACTTTTGCAGGTGGCTTTATAGGACATTTAGCCAAAACCAACGACATTAGTTTTGAGAATATGAAAACAGCCATTATTGTTGGTAGTGCAATGGCAAGCTACTGTGTTGAGAAATTTGGAACAGAACGATTGAGAGAAATTTCTCAGAATGATATTAAAGAAAGATTGAACCAGTTTGTGCAATTATCAAATTTTGACATTGCGTTGGTTTAATTACTCAGCAGCTTGATGATGTTCTGTTTTATTTGCGTGATGACCTTCCACAGGAAATTTATAATCTCCTTTGCATTGAGACAAAAGCGTAAATAAACAGAACATTATTACAAATGATAAAAATGCTGTTAACGTGTAATTTTTTACTACTCCAGTTACTTCTTCTTCGTTGTGGTGATGAGACATAAAATAATTTTATAACGCAATATTAGCAAGTAATTTAATAATGTGTTAGATAATTTCAGTATTTAATTGTCATTATACTCAGAAATTATTTTTCTCCAGCTGTAACTATAAATATTCTTAAATAAGAAGTATGTTGCTGTTGCAGAAACTATGATTAATATCAAAACCAACCAAGTGTGAGAGTAAATAAAATAATGAACTGCACCTACAACAAATCCAATTATCATCATTAATGTACTCTTTAAAACGCTAGTAAAACTTGGCTTGTATGTACTTGTAGAAAAAGGCAAATATCTAACAGATACAATAGAAATAAGTGTAATAATAAAAAGTTGGTTACAAATTGCAAGCAAGATATTTGGTAAAACTGTGTAGCCAACAAAAGAAATTCCAAGCACCAACGCCAATATTGCAAAGGGTGTAAAAAACATAACTACTACAGCTTTCACTGCTCCAGCAATAATTTCTCCAGGCTTGCTAACTGGTGTTACAAAATATATCCATGCAGCTTTGTATTTGTCACTCATTACAATACCACCCAAAGCTGTTGTTATCATTAAACTTGAAAAATAAATAAGAAGTAATATCATCAACTTTCCTTTAGAATTTTGTAGCATTAAAGATTGTTGTATTTGTGCTGCACTTATATCGCCATTTTTTAAAACCATTACAAATAAAATGACAATCATATATCCAATACCAGGATAAACTTTCATCTTGAAATCACGACTTCGCAACATCATTTTCCACGTA
>JANYEP010000111.1 GCA_025363075.1 Chitinophagaceae bacterium
CGTTTATGAAACATTTAATTAAACCTTATTCTACAGTTTCTGTTGCATTGCTAAAAATAGATACATCAGCAGATTGTCCTTGCTCTGAAACAGTACCATTGATAACCATTGTTGAAGTTTTGTTTTTAATAACTAATGTTTTTGCGTCAACAGTTAGTGTAGAAACAACTTTGCCTTCTAAACCTTGTTCAAGCTTTAAAATAGACATTACCTCAATAGTTGCCATTCCATTTTCAAAACTCTTGTATGTAAAATCACTTGTAACTTTCGCTTGTTTATTGTCAGTTGATTTTTTCCAGGTATCACCAATTTTTACGGGTTTGTCAAGTTTTAAAAATACATCCAAAACATCACCCTTTTTTAAACCACCATCGCCAGAGCCTTTTGACATTGCTTCCATTTTTTCCATTCCTTTTACAGTTGCTACAAGTCCATTAGCATCCAATGTAATCTTTATAGGATTTTTCATTGCACTATTAGCAACATCAGCTAAAGCAGGGCTTCCATCATCAGGATTTTTTGAGTCATAACTTGCTTCGCCAGCATCAGATTCAGAAGATATTTTCATTGCAGTAATTTTTATTTCAGCAGTACCTCCTTGAGCGGTAATTGCAGAAATATCATAGGTTGCAGTAACATTATTATCACTTCTGCTCGACATATCTTGTCCAGCTGCTGTAACTTTTTGATTCATTGTTTGCTTACTTGTTTTAGTAAGTTTCAGTGCTGTTTTTGGAAGATTTGCAGGGTCGAGTGTTTGAGCATTTAAAAAGCTAAATGCAACCATTGTTGCAATAAAAAGTGTAACTTGTTTTTTCATTTTTTTGTTTATTTGATGTTGTAGAATAAATGTAAAAAGTAATTTAAAATATATTTTTTGTACGATTAAGCTTTACCTTGTATAAACGGTATTAAAGCATCTGCAATTTTTCTATCGTTGCTTAAACGAGGTACTTTGTTTTGTCCACCAAGTTTACCAATAGATTTCATATAATCTATAAATCCATTTTTTTGAATAACGTTAATATGAAGTTTTTGCAAAATATTTCCTGCAATTAAATCATCATAGTAAACATTTTTTTCTCTCAAATTATCATCTACTTTTTCTATAAATGCTGCAAGATTTAGAGGAACGTTTTCAAACTCTATAAACCACTCGTGGTAACTTTTTCCTTTATCTTGCGAAATATTGGGAGCAACTGTAAACTCAATGATACCAATACTTTCATCATTTGCAGCTTTCATTAATGCTTGTTCAACTTCTTCACCAATAACGTGCTCACCAAACGCCGAAATAAAATGTTTTGTTCTTCCGCTCACAATAATTCTGTAAGGATTAAGACTTACAAATTTTACTGTATCACCAATATTATAACCCCATAATCCTGCATTGCTATTTATAATGAGAGCATAGTTTTCATTTAATTGAACATCTTTCAAAGAAAGCCTTGTAGGGTTTTCATTAAAAATTTCACCAGCAGGAATAAACTCATAAAAAATTCCACTATTGGTATTTAGCAACATTCCCTGCTCTTTTTGAGAATCTTGAAAAGCAAAAAAACCTTCGCTGGCAGGAAACAATTCTATATAATCTATTTTCTTACCAATGCTCTCAAACAGTTTTGCCTTGTAAGGTTCAAAGTTTACACCACCTTGCACCATTACACTAAAATTTGGAAATAATTCAGCAATGGACTTACCACTTTTTTCTGTGAGTCTATCAAAATACATTTGCATCCAAGGTGGAATGCCGCTAATCAATGTCATATTTTGATGGATGGTTTCTTCAACAATTTTATCCAACTTGGTTTCCCAATCTTCAATGCAATTTGTTTCAAAGCTTGGCAATTGATTACCTCGCAAATATTTTGGAACGTGATGGTTTACTATACCACTCAATCGCCCTGTTGGAATATCGGCAATTCTTTCAAGCTCTGGTGAACCACTTAAAAAAATCATTTTTCCATTTGCAAAATCATATTTACCCGTTTCAGCCATATAACACAGTAGAGCGTTTCTGGCAGTATTAATGTGATTTGAAATAGAATCTTTGGTAATTGGAATATACTTTACACCACTTGTTGTACCACTTGTTTTTGCAAAATAAATGGGCTTTCCTTGCCACAAGATATTTGGTCTTCCTTCTTTAATTTGTTCAATGTAAGGTTTTAGTTGTTCGTAATCTCTAATAGGAACAGCTTTAACAAATTCCTCATAAGACTTTATTTGGCTAAACTGATGATCTTTTCCAAACTGTGTATTCATCGCCTTTCTAACAAGGCTTTTAAATATGGCTTGCTGGTCTGCCACAGCTGTTGTTTTAGCTTTATTTATTCTATTGTGTATATATTGAGCAAAAGGTTTTGCCAACAAAGATTTTAAGTCCATAATGTGTTTTCAAAAGAAGCAAAAAACAAAAATAGGCTTGTGTAAATAGCAAATTTGTTAATCTTTTATTTTTGACAAATATTTGCTGATAAATGGCATTAAGCTGAATAAACCAATTTTACAAAAAAACTTTTCACCATTTAATAATAGAACCTTACTTTTGCCGTCCAAAAAATTTTTGAGTTATGTTAGCTGTAGTAAAAATTGCTGGACAGCAATTTAAAGTTAAAGCAGGAGATAGTTTATATGTTCCTCATATTGCTGGAAACACTGGCGATAAAGTTGATTTTACAGATGTTTTGATGACTGATAATGGAGGCGTTGTTTCTATTTCAAATGTTAATGCAGTTGTAAAAGCAGAAATTACAAAAGCACTTGTTCAAGGTGATAAGGTGATTGCTTTTAAAATGAAAAGAAGAAAAGGCTTCAGAAAAAAGCACGGACATCGTACGCATTACACTCAAATAAAAGTTGAAAGCATCGCATAAGAAATTTCTAATTTTAGATTTCTAATTTGATATTATTTAAAATAATTTTCAAATTTCTTAATTTTCAAATTTTCAAATTATAATAAAATGGCACACAAAAAAGGTGAAGGCTCGGTAAAGAATGGTAGAGACAGCAACAGCAAAAGATTAGGTGTTAAAATATTTGGTGGACAGCCTGCAATAGCTGGAAACATTATACTTCGTCAACGTGGTACTGTTTATCACCCAGGAAAAAACATTGGTGTGGGAAGAGATTTTACTTTGTTTGCATTGACAGATGGCATCGTAAATTTCAAAAAAGGAGTCAACAATAAGAGCACAGTTTCTATTGTAACAGCAGAAGCATAAAACTTTTTTTTGTAGTTTCAAAAATGTCTTTAATTTAGTGGCATATTTACTAACCATTAAATCTTAAAAACATGGCAAAAGCTGCAAAAAAAGCCGCTCCTAAAAAAGCTGCTCCTGCAAAAAAAGCTGCTCCTGCAAAAAAAGCTGCTCCTGCAAAGAAAGCTGCTCCTGCAAAGAAAGCTGCTCCTGCAAAGAAAGCTGCTCCT
>JANYEP010000126.1 GCA_025363075.1 Chitinophagaceae bacterium
ATAAAAAATAATTTAGATTTATTCCTATTTAAAATACATCTGAAGCCATTGGTTATTTGCCAATGGCTTTTTTTATTTTATTATAATATTTTAATCCTGTTGAAACTTTTTGTTGTTATTAAAAAAAAGATAAGTTTGCAATAGTAGAAAACCAAACAACACTACTGCTTACCATTATTTCAAAATAAATAGCAATACAATATTATGATTAATAGAAAAGTATTAACCCTTGATGAGTTTACACTACAACAGTTAAGGAATTTTCCTGGTGCAACTGGCGAACTAAGTCGCTTGTTGAGGGATATAGGTTTGGCTGCAAAGCGTGTAAACGTTGAAGTTAATAAAGCTGGGCTTGTTGATATACTTGGCGATCACGGCACAACCAATGTGCAAGGCGAGGAAGTAAAGAAGTTGGATATTTTTGCCAACAATCAATTAATTGGAGTCTTAAAACACGGTATTTCTTGTGCAGGAATTGGTAGTGAGGAAATGGATGAAATTGAAGTGTTTGATGATGAAATAAGCAATCAAAGTAAGTACGTCTGTTTATTTGACCCATTAGATGGTAGTAGCAATATTGATGTGAATGTTTCTATTGGAACTATTTTTTGTATCTACAAAAGAGTAAGCCCACTTGGTCAGCCTTGTACACTTGAAGACTTTTTGCAACCTGGTAATAAGCAAGTAGCTGCTGGTTATGTAATTTATGGTTCTTCTACAATGCTTGTATATGCTACAAGGCGTGGCGTTAACGGCTTTACACTTGATCAAGCGATTGGCGAGTTTACATTATCACATCCCGATATTCAATGCCCTCCAAGTGGAAGAATTTATTCTGTTAATCATGGTAACTTTTTTCAATATAGTAAAGGCGTACAAGATTACATTCACGCCTGCCAGAGAAAAGATAAAACAACTGGTGGCCCTTACACTCAACGATATATTGGAAGTATGGTTGCAGACGTTCATAGAAACTTAATTAAAGGGGGAATTTTTACTTACCCTGGAACTACAAGCAAGCCAAAAGGTAAGCTACGACTACTTTACGAGTGTAATCCATTTGCTTTTATTGCAGAGGTGGCAGGTGGCAAAGCTACTGATGGCAAACAAAGAATACTCGATATTAAACCAACAGAATTGCATCAACGTACACCTTTTTTTGTAGGAAGCATTGATATGATGAAAGAGCTGGAAGAATGTCTAAAAGTTGACGATTCTAACCTATAATAATCATTTAGTTTGTTTGCTCACTATTATTAAAATGAAATTAATTACCTCAATACTTCTTACTGCATTGTTGGCTTTTACTGTTGGTCTTTTTGAACTACCTTGGTGGAGTTTTGCTGTTACGACTTTTATTGTATTTGTTTCAATACCTCAACACATTGGCAAAAGTTTTCTTGCAGCATTTGCAACACTTTTTGTTCTGTGGGCAGTTATTGCATTAAAAATAGACTTAGCAAACGAACATTTATTGTCAAAAAAAGTAGCAGGTATTCTACCACTTAATGGTTCATATATTTTGTTGATTATACTTACAGCTTTTATAGGAGGTTTAGTAGCTGGAATGTCTGGTTTAACTGGTAGTTTACTACGAAAAAGTCTAAATAAGAAAAGAAGATAGTAATAAAAAAGCAGTTGAAAATTCAACGGCTTTTTTATTTTAATTATACATTTCCTCTCTCAGTTCCTTAACCCTTTTATCTTCCATATATTCATCAAAAGTCATTAACCTGTCAATGATTCCTTTTGGCGTTAATTCAACAATTCTATTAGCAACAGTTTGCATAAACGTATGATCGTGAGATGTGATTAACACAATACCAGGAAAGGTTTGGCAGCCTTCGTTAAAGCTTTGAATACTTTCCAAATCCAAGTGATTGGTTGGTTGGTCAAGCACCACACAATTAGGATTTTGCAGCATCATTCTACTAACCATACAACGCACTTTTTCACCTCCACTTAATACGTTTGTTTTCTTGGCAATATCATCTCCACTAAATAACATTTTACCCAAAAAACCTCTGATAAAAGGTTCATCAGCATCAGTGATATTTGGTGGTACAAATTGGCGTAGCCAATCCATTAAACCAAGACCTTCGGTAAAAAATTCATTATTTTCAACTGGCAAATAAGCTTTAGTTATGGTTGTTCCCCATTCAAACTTTCCAGTATCGGCGGTTGCTTTGTCATTAATAATTTCAAAGAAGCTTGTTACAGCCGATGGGTCACGACTAATAAAAGCAATTTTTTCTCCTTTGTTTGCACTAAAAGTTACCTTGTCAAATTGCTTTCTTCCATCAACGGTTTTGCTAAGATTTTCAACATTTAAAATTTGATTTCCCACTTCACGCAAGGGTTGAAAAATAATACCTGGATATTTTCTGTTTGATGGTTCAATCTCTTCAATCGTTAATTTTTCTAAGGCTTTTTTACGAGAAGTTGCTTGCTTGCTTTTACTAGCATTAGCACTGAAACGTGCAATGAAATCAAGCAATGCAGCACGTTTGTCTTCATTCTTTTTGTTCTTGTCATTTATTTGACGAGCCATTAACTGCGAACTCTCGTACCAGAAAGTATAGTTACCAGTAAAGGTTTTAATCTTGCTTCTATCAACATCAGAAACGTGTGTGCAAACAGCATCTAAAAAGTGTCTATCGTGGCTTACAACCAACACAATATTTTCATAATCTGCCAAGAAATTTTCGAGCCATCCAATTGTTTCAATATCCAAACCATTGGTAGGTTCATCCAGCAATAAAATATCAGGATTTCCAAATAATGCTTGTGCCAATAACACACGCACTTTCATATTACTTGGAATATCCTTCATTAAACTTTGGTGATAAACTTCTTTCACTCCCAAATCTCCTAGTAGGCTGCCAGCATCACTTTCAGCAGTGTAACCACCCATTTCTCCAAACTCTCCTTCAAGCTCACTTGCTTTCATATAGTCATCTTCAGTAGCTTCAGGATCCATATAAATAGCATCCTTAGCTTGCATCACTTCCATCATCTTTTTATGACCCATTAATACAGTATTTAATACTGTTTCATTGTCAAATTCAAATTGATTTTGCTTTAAAAAGCTAATACGTTCGCCTTTGCCAATTTCTACACTGCCTTTGTTGGGTTCAATTTCGCCACTTAATATTTTAAGGAAAGTAGATTTTCCTGCACCATTCGCACCAATTACACCATAACAATTTCCTTTAATGAAATTGATGTTTACTTCGTCGAACAACACCCTTTTTCCATACGCCAGGGTTACATTTCTTGCACTTAACATTTATATATAATTATGAATTTCGAGTTATGAATTGCGAATGAAAACATTGATAAATATTATCATCCATTCAATCTAAAAAGTTTGCAAAAGTAAGGGTTGGTATCTCTTCAATAGGTGAAATATTTG
>JANYEP010000266.1 GCA_025363075.1 Chitinophagaceae bacterium
CGCCAGTCATAATCAGTGATCCGGTTGTTCCACTTTTTGTTCCTATAATATTTACTGTATCAATAGCAGCACTTGCAGTACCTGGATTAATATTACCACCAGAAATATTAAAATCACCACCTATCGTAAGATTGGTGATTGACGTAGAAGAACCACCAATATTGAAAACACCTCCTGTAACATTTACACTACCGCCTACATAAACTGTACCTTTTCCAGAAGCACTGGAAACCAGTGTAAAATTTCCCGAGCTTACGTTTATATTACCTGCAATTGAATCCGTAAAGGTTTCTGCTTGTCCCAATCTGATTGCTCCTGTAGTTGTACCTGTTCCATTAATGGTTAAATCACCTTTTACAGTAGCTAAAGCACCTGCACAAGATATACTACTAGAACCAGTTAATGCCGCTGCGTTTATAATAACATTGTAAAAATTTTGCCCCAATCCAGTCAATGTACCACTAGTAGCGGTGCTTTTAATTTCCAAAGTAGAGCCTATTGCCCAAGTTGCAGTGGGAATGGCAAGACCACTATGATTGTGGATATATGTACCATTTACCGTCATTGTAGATGTGCCTGTAAGTGTAAGAACACCTGTGGAAATTAGTGTACCTCCACTGTTTACTGTTAAATTTCCGACACTTTTTGAAAGTGTACTAGTACTTACTACACTACCAGAAGCAATAGTAAGCGTATCGGAAGCAGCTGGAACTCCACTAGGACTCCACGTACCAGCAGTTGTATAAGATAGAGGTGAAGCAATTGAGCCACCACTTACTGAAGTTCTAACTGTTGCCATAGATTGAAAACCTATGCACATCATAATCGTTAAAAAGAGTAATACTTTTTTCATAATAGCATTTTTTTGTTGTTTGTTATAATTGTTAAATTGTTTGAGAGGGAAAATCGCAATCGTTTTCATATAAGGGTGATTAAGTTTCAATCGTTAATGTTAGCTAAGTTAGAGACATTATTTGTATATCTAATACTTTTCTGAAGATATTTTTTTGAAAGGGTTGCCGGCAACGATTGCTTTATTTTAAAAGCAAATATTTGAAAATAAAACCCTTGAAACAATAGAAGATTACAATCTCACAAAATAAAAAATTGCAAAAAAATAATACAGAAATTATACCCCATTTTTCACGAGGTTTCATCGTCATTTCAATCTAATATCTATTAAATAAAAAACAAGTGTAACCTACTTAATATACACTATTCTTTGACTAATTTCAAGATTTTATTTTGGTTTGAAGTAATGATGTTTACAAAATATAGTCCCTGAGAAAGATTGCTTACATCAATAGTATTCATTCCTATACTCAATAGCTGAGTTTTCAATTTTTTGCCATACAAATCAACGATAACAACAGTACCTGCACCTACTAACTTATCAATTTGCAAATTAAAAAATATTTTTGCTGGGTTTGGATATATTGTCAAATGTTCAATATCATTTGACATTTGTAAATTATTATTTACCCCTCTTGCAGCACACGCAAACCCATAACCTGTAGCAGTTCTATTGTTTTTACAACCACTGTTGTTTGTGTAAGTATAAGTAATACTTGCAGCTCCCAAAGAATCAATTGAGACAACACCTGCATTTGTAATACTAAAAGAACCTGTAGCACTCCAACTTCCACCAGCAGGCGAACCTACTATTGTAAATACTTTACCAATACAAAACCCACCTTTAGGTGCACCATATTGAGGGTTAATAGTCCCTGCAGCGTATTGTATTGTTGGTACATTTGGTAAAGGATTTACCTGAATGTTGGTAGTTGCAAAATTGCTACACCCATTTGCATTAGTAACAGTATATTTTATGATAGCATTTCCTGGGCTTTTGCCTGATACTAAACCCAAAGAATCAATAGTAGCAGAGCTTGTACTACTCCACACACCACCTTGTGTTGGGTTATTAAGTTGTAGTTTAGAACCATTACAAACAACAGAACCTCCTAAAATATTTTGAACAAAAGGTGGTGCTGAAACCGTAAAAGTAGCCAAAGCAGCAGCACTACAACCACTTGAATTTGTTACTGTATAGCTTACAACAGATGAACCTCCACCAATAACAATTATTTTTCCTGATGAATTTATTGTTGCAGTATTAGTGTTATTACTTGCCCAAGTTCCACCAGTAGTTGCATCATATAAATAAGTAGAATATCCAATACCACTGCAAGTTGTAAGGCTTCCTGTAATACTTGCAACAGCAGGAGAATTACCTACGTTTACTGTAATACTCGAAGACGATGTTGCATAAGCATCATTAGTATAAGCTATGGTATATGTACCAATATTTTGATAAGTTTCAACTACTACAAAGTTAGCAACAGCAAGGCTCGCAAAGGCAATTTGCAAATCTGTATAGGTATTAAATGATGTAGAACTTTCGCCAGTAAGAATACCTTTTGTTGCAAATAGCAAGTAATAAAAACCATCTACAGAAACACTATATCCTGATACAGTTGTATCAACAATATAATACACACCACCTTCAGGACTACCTCCTGTTATTACTGTTTGTGAACAGGCACTTGTGCGTGATTGAATAGTAGCAGTAGGTTTTGTTTTCTTTGGTCCACGAACAGAACGAATATCAGTTTCTGTGCCTGCAAGTAGTTCATCATAATACAACACGTTTATTTCTGTTCCCACTGGCACATCATAATAAACTGATTCGCCATTTCTTTTTGTATAAGTAGAAAAAAAACTAATTTTATCCCAATAAATGGTGTTGCTATTTGCATAAAAAATAGTGTCTTTACTCCATGATACAGCAGTATAGCCACCTACCCTACTTGTATCAACAACAGTGCTACTCCAAGTATTTTTTACACTTCTACTAATTTCAAAATGTATAGGGTATTCGCGTGCCAATGTTGGATTGTAAAATGCACCACCTGCAACAATGGTATCTTTACTAACAATCACGATATCTTTTACAGAATATAAGGCTGTTGCACTATTATAAATTGGTTCTTCACTAGTAGTCCAAGTGCTGCCATTCCATTGTGCTTTATACATACCTCTCACCTTTGGCGAAACAGTATTATCATAGTCAACACCAATGTAGGCAACCACTTTACCACTATCACTCACTATTTCAATATCATTTACATCAACATCGCTACCGTTAATTGAAGAATGAATTAATAATTGTTGCCAACTACTCCCAGAATTTGTTGAATAAAAAATACCACCTTTTGCAGAGCCAATATTTGACTTGTATCCAGCCATAATTATTTGCTTATTTGAACCGCCAAAAGCAATCGTTTTTACTATTTGATTGGTGAAATTGTAAGGAGCATTTTCGGCAGTAAAAACCTGCGTCCACGTCTTGCCAGTGTCGGTTGTTTTATAAACCCTATTGTTACCTACATAAGCAGTATCTTGACTAATCATTTCTGCTGAATAATATGGAGCTCCATCACTATTTGGGAAAATAGCATTGCTCCAACTTTTTGATGCTGTACCATAATTTTTCACATATCTAATACCGCTTTTACTTGCAAGCCATCCAAAGTTTTTGTGAATATCCATATCAAAATCTTTTACCTGCACAGCATTCACCCCTTCATCAACTTCTGTAATAACAGAGCCACTATTTTTCGTAATTCCAATACCTTGATCTGTTGCTAAAAATACGACTGCACCTGTTGTAGTATTTTGTTTTACAAAAAAAACAGCTCCATCGTTTGGATGTGTTTGAAAGCTGGTATTTCCAAAATTATTCCAACTACCAGCAGTACCTTTATTGTTGCTATATGCACTTCCAAAATAAACATAATAATTTCCTAAAACAGCATCACTAAAATCAATGTTGTAGCCCGAAACACCAGTTACACCAGTATTTACAGTAGTGTAAGCAGTATTAAATGCAGATGCTTTTGCAACATATTTTGTAGATGATGCATTGCCACCTACAAATACACTTCCATCACCAAACACACCCATTGCATCCCAAGAAATTGAAGAGCTTAGTGATGGCATTGCATCAGTTGTTGTTGTAGCAATATCAACACCAGCACCATTAAAATTATTTGCAAATACCAAGGCTTGTGGATCGTTACCACTTTTAAAAGCATATAGTTTATTGTCTTTTCCTGCAACTAATGAAGTATAATTTCCGCCAAAAACATTATTTGTATTGGTAATAGTTACTGCACCACTTGCATTAATAGTTCCTTTATAAAAAGTATTATTTGAGCCTGATGCAGACATTAAATAAATAAAGTTGCCTTTTACAATTACATCTTTGTAACCACCTGTGGCAACTGTTGTAGTTGACGTTGCAGAAATGCCTGCTGAGTAAACATTTCCATTGGATATAAAAAAAATAGTTTTTGAATTAGACTCGTAAGCAATTTTGTAAACGTTACTACCAAAACCAGCACTTGAACTTGCAGCTGGTAGCACGTGAAAGCTATCTATACTAATGCCAGTACCACTTGCTGGAATAATTGCATTAGCATAAAAAATGCTATTGGCACTCTCTGTAGCAATGATGATTTTAAATGAATCGGAACTTGTACCACCAAATGGCAAACCTGTAATAGCATTGATTTTGCCACCATACACACCTTCAACAGTAGTAATATTTTGGGCAAATGAAAATGAGCAAATTGCAAGAAAAGAAATTAGGGTGATTATCTTTTTCATACTTTAGTTTTAGAAAGTAAAAGTATGGAGTAACTTAAGTAAAGTAATCACCCTAAAGTATGAAATATAATTTGGGATAAAATAAACTAATCGTCTTTTCCACTTTTATCACCCACAAACCAATCTTCTTTATAGCGAAACAAAACGTTGAATGTAGTTAATGAACCATAGCAACGAGTGATATATTGTTGAATATTTACTTTCTCTTCATCACTCAATTTTTTGTTGCTGTTAATGTTTTGCTCAAGTACTCTAAGTCTATCACGCAACATTACAATCTTATGAAAAAAATCTTCCATAGGAATTTCTTTTGGCTTTAAAGATTTATCAAAGGGTTGCAACAACATTGTGCCTTTTTGCCAACGCTCACCAAGATGAATTGTTTCTTGCAATCCTCCCCACATCTTTAAAATCTTTAATAAAGACCTTTCAACTTCATCAGTTGTCTCAACTTCTGCCGAAACATTTTCTGGAATAATTTCATCCAACTTACTATCAGTTTTATCAATCTCTTTTGTACCTTGACTAATGAATGTAATTAAATAAGTTGCGTATTTAACACCAGTAATAACGCCTTGTCCATAATGTTGGTGTTGTAACCTTGTTCCTATACCCAATAAAGTTTGATCCATATATTTTATTTATAATTTTAGTGTGATTGTGTTATTCAATCATCAATTTTTTAACATTTTTTTCTGTATATCATTTACAGTTTTTACAAACACTTTCAATTTCTTTTTTTGGTCGTTGATAAATGAATTATCTTTAAAATTACCCAATACATTTATCATTTCAGCATCATTATCATAAACCATTTTTCTAAATTCACTCACATAATCTTTTTCACGAGAAGCTGCAATATTTTTTACCATCCACTCTCTGGTTGAAATGGCTTCACCAAATAACATTTTCAATAAATTAGTATCTATTTTTTTAATTTGATGCAATTGATAAAAACACGCCAAAGCGTGTTGCAACTTATCTTTCGCATATTTATTTCCTACTGCTTTATAGAACTTATGTACTTCATCCCAACTTTTAATTTTATCGGTTTTAATTTTTGTTTTTAAACTATCTACATTATTTTTCAATATTAATTGACCACCAATATTTAACCATTCAGTTTGTTTTGCAGGGGCAGGAAGTAGTTTGTTAAATTGTGTAGTATTTTCAATATTTTCTGTTTGAATAAACTGCAATATTTGATATGCTGCATAAAAATCAATCAGCTGCCTAAACAAATTGTAAGCCCTTGCAGCCTTTACTATTACTACTTTTCGTTTTGAATTTTCAAATGTATTTTCTTCAACTTCAAGCTCATCGCAAATAGAATTATTTTCAATCAAAAGTTCTTTACCTTTTGCTATTAACAGCTCTTTTGTTTGCGATAAAACACCCTCTTGTTTAGCCCAAGCCTTACCAGCCAATTCTTCTAAAAGCGTAATAGAATCAACAATTTCATTGATAGTATCTGGTGCTAAAATATCGTATTCAATGTGTTGAATTCTTTCTACACGTTTGTCTCTATCAACATATTTCCAGGCATTTCTTGCAAGTGCATACATATTATACATAAACCAATATGCAGGCATTACAACAAGTTTATCGTTGCTTACATCATTTGAAATTAATGAAAAAGGAATAGGAATTTTCAGCTCTGCTGTGTAATCTCCTTTTGCCAAAATGGTAAAACTTGCAAATACAGAATTATGTTTGATACTCACACACAAGCCAGGCCAAAAACCACGACCAGCAACAAACTCACCATCTGCTCCACGAGAATTATGATTGCTACCTAATGTTGCACCTGCTGCTAAATTGCTTTGCCCATACAACAAAGATGCACACAAAAACGAGTTGTTATGATGCTGTTCGTGCGATGAAAATATTAATGAATTTAATACTTCGCAACAAGATATTGTTGAGTTGTAGCCCAAAAAAGAATTGAGCAATCTTGCTCCATATTTTAATTGCGAATGTGAAGATGTAATAAATCTTACAGCTTTAACTCCATAAAAAATTCTACACCCATAACCAACAATTCCATTAACCAATTCGCAACCCTCACCTATTTGTGTTCTACCTTCTCCACCACCAGAATTGATGGTTAAATTTTTTAATTTATTTGCACCTTTTATGTAAGCATCTTCACCAATAAAAACATCTTTAATGCTTGCAGTATTTTTAATAACAGTTCTATTACCAACTTTTCCATAAAAACCCCTAACAGTTGTAAATTTCCTTTCGGTTATTTCTTTCAATTTATTTAGCAATAATTCGTCGTCTCTATATTTACTCCACAAGAAAGCGTCACCAGGTTGCATTCCATTAAATGGTATAATTTTTCTGCCAGCATTTTCGTTGCATAGCTCCAACCAAACTCTAACACTTTCATCTTCTCCTTGTTTCACCAAACCATTCCCAAACTTAGCCTTGTTACTAGTAACCATTTCATTAATGTTCACTAAAATTACCTCATCGCCAACAATGTAACGAGACATATAATTTACATTATCTACAACAACATTATCACCAAAATCGCAGCTAATAATATTTGAATTGTATAGTCCAACTGGAATCGTCAAATCGTGAAAATTAAGGCAAACTGGTTCTAATTTTCCAATGCGAACAAGCCCATTAAATTTACAATTTTTTACCAATTCAAATATTATTAGCTGCGATTTTGGTGATAATGTTGTTGTAGATAATGTAAATTATATGTCTCGTTACATTGTTGGCGATGAGGTAATTTTA
>JANYEP010000057.1 GCA_025363075.1 Chitinophagaceae bacterium
CTTTAACAATTTTCCACATCTTTGTTCAAATAACTGATGTGGATAGCAAATTAATTAACTGGATAATATTTATTGCACTCTGCCTTATTTGGGGCAGCAGTTTTGAGCTAATGAAGTTGGGAATGTTTGATGCAAACAAACAACCATTATTAACGCCCTATATGGTGGCTTCAATAAGAATGATTTCAGCAGGTGTGGTGATGCTTCCATTTGCTTACAAAGCAATTAAAAATGCACCCAAAAACCTTTTGAAATATCTTGTTCTCAGTGGTTTGTTAGGTAGCTTTTTTCCAGCATTTTTATTTTGCGTAGCCGAAACAAAAATTGGAGGTGGTATTGCTGGAAGTTTAAATGCTCTTACTCCGTTGTTTGTAATTCTTGTAGGAATATTTTTCTTTCAAATGATTACCAAAACACAGAAAATTATTGGCGTTGTTATTGGCTTGTGTGGCAGTGGCGTGCTTATTTATGCAGATACAAAAGGGCAAGTAATCAACAATGCTCCATATATTTTATTTGTAATACTTGCTACTTTTTTATATGGTATTAATGTGAATTTAGTCATTAAAAAAATGACAGGCATTCCGTCTATTAATATTGCTGCCATTGCATTTTCGAGCCTTATTATTCCTTCACTTATTATCTTAAGTTTCACAGGCTATTTTAGTTTAGAACTATACAATAGTAAATACATACTTGCCACAAGTGCAGCAAGTGTATTGGGCATTTTGGGAACTGCAATAGCATCTATTTTATTTTATATGCTTGCAAAAAGAGCTGGGGGAATTTTTGCATCTACTGTTACTTACGGAATTCCATTTGTTGCAATAGCGTGGGGAATGATAAACCACGAAACCATTACTGTTATTCACTTTATTGGGTTGATTATAATATTAGCAGGCGTTTATTTGGCAAACAAATAAAAAAATACCACAGATATTTTCTGTGGTATTCGTAAGAATGTTCTCGCTACTTAATTTTAATTGGCTAATTATTTTTATATCTTCTCCAATACACCATCTACAATGCCATAAGCTACAGCTTCATTGGCATCCATCCAATAATCTCTATCAAAATCTTTCATTACTTGCTCTACAGTTTTGCCACAGTTTTCTGCAAGAATTCTAGCACCCAATTCTTTTGTTTTGCGAATTTGTTCTGCCTGTATTTCAATGTCAGCACTGGTTGCCTGATAATATCCACCCAAACTTGGTTGGTGAATCATTACTTCTCCACTTGGAAAAATAAATCTTCTACCCTTTGTACCACAGCTTAAAAGTATAGAACCCATACTAGCTGCAAGTCCCATACAAATGGTACTTACAGGAGATTGAATTAGTTTGATGGTATCATAAATAACCATTCCACTTGTAACTACACCACCTGGGCTATTGATGTATAATTTAATTTCCTCCCCGGGTTTATCTGCATCAAGCAACAAAAGTTTTGTAACAATATCTTTTGCACTTTTATCATCAACAGGGCCCCAAAAATAAATAGAGCGTTTTTCAAAAAACATTTGCTCCATCTTCTTAGCCAGCATTCCTGTTGGTTGCTCTTGTTTCTCTTTTTCTTCTTTAGGACTTTCATCCTCATCATTAAATATTATCATTTTTTATAAATTAAAATTTTAACTAACCATTAAACACTAATCACTAATAATTATTTAGCTGCTTTTCTTGGATTCATCAACAACACTTCATCCACCAAGCCATATTCTTTAGCTTCTGTTGCTGTCATCCAAAAATCACGATCACTATCTATGGCTATTTGCTCAACAGATTTTCCTGTGTGATTAGCAGTTATTTCATACAATTCTTGTTTCAGTTTTTTAATCTCTCGTGCAGTAACTTCTATGTCACTCGCTTGACCACCAATGGCACCACTTGGTTGATGAATCATTACACGACTATGTTTTAGTGCAGTTCTTTTTCCTTTAACACCAGCACACAATAATACCTGACCCATACTTGCAGCCATACCAGTGCAAATGGTGCTTACATCTGGGCTAATGAATTGCATAGTGTCATACACACCCATACCTGCATAAACACTGCCTCCTGGGCTGTTAATGTACATTTGAATATCGCGTGTTCTGTCTGCACTTTCAAGAAACAACATTTGTGCAGTAATAATGTTTGCAACATAGTCATCAATTCCCTGCCCAAGAAAAATAATTCTGTCCATCATCAAGCGACTAAAAACATCCATTTGTGCAATGTTTAAAGGTCTTTCTTCAATAATGTATGGAGTAAGGTTTGTTGGGTTAAAAGTTGTTTTATATTGATGCAAAATATTGCTACCAATGCCTTTGTGCTTTACAGCATATTTTTCAAATTCGTTTTGTATATTCATAATAAAATTTTCAGGAGCGAAAGATAATGGGATTTGTAATTCAAAAACAATGCAGTGAATTATTGCAAGACAAATTGGCTGTTACCTGATAACAATGTTGGTAATTACCTTTTCGTTAAATGCCTCATTAATACGTTTAACTATTAAATCTTTCTGAAAATGAAGTTCATTTTTCAAGGCAGCAACGTGAGTTGTAATGAATAATGTGTGGTTAATAATTTCAATTTTCTCAGTGTATTTAGCAATGGTTTTACCCATCACATTTTCCCATATTTCCTCAATGGCAGCAGCACGCAAGCCATTCTTTAAACGGCTTTTATTAACAACATCTTTCAATGCATCGCCAATGTGGTAAGTTCCCATTCGATTTATGATTTATTCAATTTAATTTGTGCAGGTGCAATACTAAGAGTTTTTTCATTTTGGGCTATCATCTTTCATATATCCATCAACAACAGTTCGGGCTTTTCGTTACAATCTTTTGTTCGTACCTCACAAAAGGATTTTCACTGCAATCCCGCATCCTTTGAGCAATAGTAATTCTATTAAGCAAATGATGAGGCAATATTCGTCAAGCCCCAATAATGCCAAACCTAATATTGGTGGCAGTTGCTTAATATTTTGTTGCTCTATTTTGTAATTGATATAGCAGATAAATATTCTTTAATTGTCTCAACAATAAGTTGCAATAGTTTTATGTCTATGAAAACAAATGGTGCGATAAATAAAATTGATAACAATACCAACTCAGACTTATAATCATTTGTTAAACCCAAATTATTATTTTTTTCTATTTCTTTCTTCAATCCTCTTGTACATAGAAAAGCTGTCCCAATTATCGAAAATATAAATACGTCAATAAAAATAGGGGGAAAAGGATAACACCTAAAAGCCCTTTCATTTAAAGTACCATACTGAATTATGATTGTCTTATCTTCTATCCAGTCAACAAAATAAGTTCTAAAAAAATAGATTAAAGAAGTCAAAAAAATAATCCAATAGTATGTCTTGAGAAGTTTTATAGCTTTCATTATAACTGTTTCTAACGCCAAATTTGAGTACCAAAAAATTAATGAAGAAAATTTGAAAAATGTCTTGAAATTACAAGTTTTGCCTTACTAAACTTGCTTTAAGAAATTAATTTATTTGTCTATTCTCAATTACAGCCGACGAACAGGCTTGCCATTGTTAGTTTATCAGCATTCCATCGCCCATAACCGAAGTTGATAATTGCAATATTGCTGATGTTTTATTCATAAGCCAAATTTATAACATTAAGACCAACCTACTATTAAATATTAGCACAATTGCTGTAGTATAACAAACTTCCACTTCTGGTTAAAAGAGTTTATTCGCTCCATTCATTGCCATATTTCAAATCTTTATTTGTAAAAAAGAACCTTTGGCTATATTTATTTTACCATATTGCATTATACCATCAACTTAGTGCCACCTGAATAGTTAATGCCTCAAAAAAAACTCAACATATCGCCTTCATTTTTTAAAAACAATGTTTTATTAAAACTATTGCTATTGCTGCATTGCAGCATAATGTCTTTTGCATTGTTGGCACAAAATAAAAACTATGTGTTCACACATTACACATCAGAAAATGGTTTATTGAGCGATGGTGTGAGGTCTTTGTG